>JAGDWZ010000005.1 GCA_023269915.1 Hydrogenobaculum sp.
AATATACATCACCTAAAAGTTTTTGTCAAGAGGTAATAGTATGATATGGATCATATAATATAAAAAGTTTTTGGCTTTTCAAAGCATGGCAGAATTGATAAAATTAGAATATATTTAAAATTATGGGTGAATTTGCAAGTATTGAAGAGGCTATTGAAGATATAAGAAACGGTAAGATGATAATAGTGGTGGATGACCCTTCTAGAGAGAATGAAGGGGATTTGGTTATGGCGGCGGAGTTTGTAACTCCAGAAGCTATAAACTTTATGGCTACCCATGGAAGAGGGCTTATATGTCTTACCTTGGAAGGAAAAAGGTGTGATGAGTTGGGACTTCATCCAATGGTTAGCATAAACACGGACCCTAAAGGGACAGCTTTTTGTGTATCTATAGATGCTCATCCCAAACACGGTACTAGTACTGGTATTTCAGCTTTTGATAGGGCAAAAACCATAAAGCTCGCTATAAGCGAAGATGCTAGACCATCTGATTTTGTAAGACCTGGACATGTTTTCCCTATAAGGGCTAAAGAAGGTGGTGTGTTAGAAAGAGCTGGTCATACGGAAGCTTCTGTAGACCTTGCAAAGCTTGCTGGACTTTACCCAGCTGGAGTTATATGTGAGATTATGAATAAAGACGGGACTATGGCAAGGCTACCAGAGCTTCAGACTTTTGCAAAGGCTTTTAATCTAAAGATTATCACTATTGAAGACCTTATCAAATATAGATTAAAAAAGGATAGAACCATAGAAAAGGTTGCCAGTGCTACATTGCCTACGGCTTATGGGCTTTTTAAAGTGCATGCTTATAGAAACAAGCTAAACGGTGAGGAACAAGTGGCTCTTACCATGGGAGAGTGGACAGAAGATGAGCCTGTGTTGGTGAGAGTCCATTCAGAATGTCTTACTGGTGATGTTTTTAGATCTCTAAGATGTGATTGTAGATCTCAACTAGAGGCTGCTCTTGAGGCAATAGCCAAAGAGGGTAAAGGAGTTTTGGTGTATTTAAAGGGTCATGAAGGAAGAGGTATTGGTATAGCCAACAAAATAAAGGCTTACGCTTTGCAAGAGCAAGGATATGATACTGTTGAAGCTAACGAAAAGATAGGCTTTCCAGCGGATTTGAGGGAATATGGAACAGGTGTTCAAATACTTCTTGATTTAGGTGTAAGAAAGATAAGACTCCTTACCAACAACCCACGCAAGATAGTAGCTCTAAAAGGATACGGACTTGAAGTAGTGGAAAGAGTGCCAATAGCTATAAATCCTAACGAGTGCAACAGGGTATATCTTGACACTAAGAAAAATAAGCTGGGTCATATGTTGTGAAACATATCCTAAAAGCCGTCGTTTTGTTTACCTTTGTAGCAGGTTTTAGTATATTTTATGTGGTTTACAAGACTTTTAACAAATATACTGTAGATATAATCTACAAGTTGAATATCCGGTATATACTGCTTGCTTTGTTTTTTAGCTTTTTATATCAAACCTTTGATGTTTTGAGGCTTATAACTTTATCAAAAGCGCTAAACGTTAGATATTCTATATTTTATGGATATATGATATCTTTTATAAATACTTTTGCCGCTACAGTCACACCTTTGCATATAGGCGGTGAGCTAGCAAGCGTTTACATGTTAAAAAGAAAGGGAGTGCATCTACATAAAACCATGAGCATAGTTACTATGAAAACTCTTTCTGGTATGTTTTTTTTCGTAGTGGCTTTTCCCCTAACAGTTTTTTACCTTTATCAAAAGCCGAAGCTTGGACTAGATGTGCTTAAAATTTTTCTAATATCAGTGGGCCTTGGATTTATTGTATATGTAGGTGCTAAGCTTTTTTTAAAAAGCAACATACTTAGTAATAAGAGAAAATTAAACATAAGATACACTCTTAGAAAATATATAGCCACCTTAAGGATATTTTTGAGAATCAAGAAAAGTAGCGTTTTTTTAGCATTTTTTTATTCTAGCATGTTGTATATATCGTTTTTATGCATAGGGCCTATCCTTATAAAAGCTTTTGGTAAAAATGTAGATATTTTTAAAGCTATGCTTAGGCAGCTTGGACTTTTATACGGCATATACATGAGCCCTACGCCTGGTGGCGCTGGTGTAGGAGAGATAGGGGGGCTTGAGGTATTTAAAGCTTATCTTAGCTTTTACGAGCTTGGGCTTTTTATAATACTATGGAGGTTTGTAAGCCAATATTTGGCTGCTTTTATAGGCTGGGTACTTTTTCAGGTAATCCTTATAAAAGACAATGAAAAACAAGCTTAGTATATACCTTGGTGTTGGTTTTTTATACTCTTTTTTGTGTTACTATTGGATTTTTTATACATTATATAAGTTTGGGGAGATGAGCATATTTTTAGCTATAGCGCTTTTTCTTATCTTTCTTATAGCCGTTGACATACTTCAGTTTGGAAGCGTTTATTTGTTTCAAAAGCTTTATAAGTTTAATATTTATATGTTTCCCGTTTCGTGGATAAGCGTTGAATACCTTAGGGAGTTTTTCCCTTTTGATGGTTTTCCTTGGTATCCTGTGGGTACTTTGATAGTGCATGTGCCTATTTTAAGATACGCTTTAGCCTTTTTTGGCGTCTATGGTGTTGGTCTTTTTTTGCTTTATTTTCTTGTTAGTTTTAAAAGCAAAAAACTAACTGTTTTATCTATAATACTTACAGTAATTTTAGCAATAGCTTGCTATAACTACAAATCCTACGTATATGGCTTTTATAAAAACAAACCATCTATAAAAGTAGCTACTATACAACCAAACATAGATGAAAATATAAAACTAAACTACTATCAATTTGAAAAAGAGTCCTTAGTTTATTTTCCGTTGATTAAAAAAGCTATAAAAGAGCAAGCAGATTTAATAGTACTTCCAGAGTCTGCTTTTCCATTTTTGTATTCTGATTACACCGACCCAGTTAGGGAGCTTTTTATATACTACACTTATTACAAGCCTTTTGTGGTGGGGCTTGTGGATATAAAATATAAAGGCTCAAAAATCCTTCCCACCAACAACGCCTACTCTTTTTACGAAGGGAATATGATAGATTATTATTCTAAAATAAAGCTTCTTCCTTTTGGAGAATATATGCCTTATCCTTTTAAATTTGCTAAAAAGCTCTTTGCCGCTATAAACGGTATTGATTTTGTACCTGGTAAAAGCCAAAAACCTATAAACGTCATCATAAATGGAAAAGTTTACAAAGTAGCTACTCCCATATGCTTTGAGCTTGATTTTTCTTCTTATGTAAGAAAGCTTTCTTTGCACAGCGATTTTGTTATAAATCTTACCAACGATGCTTGGTTTGGACCTACGTTAGAACCATATGAGCACAACGACCAAGCTATTGCAAGGGCTATTGAAAACGGAGAATACCTTATAAGGTCCAACAACTCTGGTATATCTGCTATTGTATCTCCCCTTGGGTATGAAAAAACGTTGCCTTTTGGTAAAAAAGGTGTGCTTATGGGTTATATAAAGCCCTATAAAATAAAAACGCCTTTTGATATATATGGTTATAGGCCTTTAGTGCTTTGTATTGTTGGTATAAACATTTTTTATTTTTATAAGTTTGGGGCTTTTAAAAAAGTTAATAAATAGCAATTTTAATATGATATAAATCTATGATGACCAAGTCATAAAAATAAATTTTAAACTAAGTTTTCTCATAAAATACCTTTAAAAAGTTTATATCTTTTTAAGTTAAACGGAGGTAATTATGGCGGTAAAAGAGATTTTAGAGAAAATCAAAACCCTTGATTTAAAAGATTTAAATATCCAAGAGCCTACCAGTATAGTTAAAGATTTGAAAGTCTCTGGAGATGTTATAAATTTAAAGTTGGCTGTGCCAGAGCCTGTAAAAGAGCAGGTGAAAAATCGACTTGAAAACCTTATAAAAGAGACAAACCAAAATCTTAAACCAAACATAGAGTTTGTGGAAGCTGAGCCTAAGAAAAATCCCTTTGAGCAACCAGTATTTAGCAAGAGAAGCATAAAGGGTGTAAAAAGGATAATACCTGTGGCAAGCGGTAAGGGTGGGGTTGGTAAGTCTACCGTTGCTACAAACTTGGCTATAGCTCTTAGTAAGCTTGGTAAAAGTGTAGGGCTTTTGGATGCTGATATATATGGTCCTTCTGTACCTACAATGCTTGGGACCAAAGGAGCAAGGCTTACAGCAAACGTGTTTAACAAGATAATACCCATAGAAAAATACGGCGTAAAAATGATATCGATGGGCTTTTTGCTTCCTTCTGAAGATACTCCTGTAATATGGAGAGGTCCGATTTTGATGCAAGCCTTAAATCAATTCTTGTTTGATGTAGATTGGGGACCGTTGGATTATTTAATACTTGATTTGCCACCAGGGACCGGTGATGTTCAACTTAGCTTAGCCCAAAATACGGCTATAGACGGTGCAGTGGTGGTTACTACGCCTCAAGATGTGGCTCTTGTGGATGTCAAAAAAGCCGTTTCTATGTTTAGAGAGGTGGGTATACCGATATTGGGTGTTGTAGAAAACATGTCTTATTTTGTATGTCCGGAAACTGGCAAAGAGTATCATATATTTGGCGAAAGCAAGGTGCCACAGTTTGTGCAAACCTACAATTTAAAGCTTTTAGGGGCAATACCCATAGAACCAGATGTTACAAAGTATGCAGATGAAGGAATACCTATAGTAGAGGCTTTGCCAGAATCAAGAACGGCTAAAGCTTTTATGGGTATAGCAAAAATTGTTGATTCTATA
>JAGDWZ010000036.1:0-29068 GCA_023269915.1 Hydrogenobaculum sp.
TTATTTGCCGCTAGTATAGTGAAATACGTTTAAAGATATTATTGGTTTAAAGCTGCTAGCGTAGTAGGAACGTTGTTGGCAGTGCAGTTAAGATAACTATAGTCTGAAGTTGTGGCGCTTGATATAGTGCATAAAAGCCCCAAAGAGTTAAAAGCGTTTGATACTGCTTGAATATATTCGTTTGGTATTTGGCTTGTAACAATTGTAAAAGAAGTGCTGGTGGAAAGATAAGACCATGTGATGGCCCAAGGTCCTATAAAATGAAGCAAAGCACAGCAATTAGCAGGATTTGAGGGAGGATGTGAGTTCCAATCACATGTACCCTGAGCACCGTTTAAGCTAGACCATGAGTTCCCGTCGGTACAAGATATTTGAGGATATGCCCCAAGCACATCGTAATAATCTTTCACACCCAAAACAAACGTCCTCGCTTTATACGCATATTCCTGCTCATTGGTGGTAGCGTGTATAGTTCTATATCCTATAAATACCGCCCCCAAAAATATGCTAACTATAGTAAGCACAAGCAAAAGCTCTATGATAGAAAAGGCGAGTGGCCTCGCAAGAGGCTTATTGAGATGCACATTATCTGAGACGCCGAATGGCCTCGCAAGAGGCTTATTGAGATGCATATTATCTGAAACATCAAGTGGCCTGAAAGGCTTATTAGAATGCATATCCTTTGAATTGGCGAGTGGCCTCGCAAGAGGCTTATTGAGATGCAAGTTTTTTAAGCTGTATAGTAATCTCGCAGGAGGCTTATTAAAGTGCATGGCCTTTAGCTTCAAGATTTTCATATCATAATAATATTATAAACCTGAAAAAAGATATATTGTATGCGATAATATATTTATATGAAATTTGGGAGATATTATTATATCTTATTATGCTTGATAATTGTTTGCTCTATATCTTATTCCCTTGATGTAAACGCTCTTGATAGTGTTAGTAGAGACATATTCAAAAAAGGTTTTTTCTTGGGCTGGCAGATGAGGAAAAGAGAAAATATTTGTGGGTCTTATGTAATTCCTTCCGGGTGGTGGGTTTATATGGATTCATCGGATTTAAGCTCATACAAAATAGGCTATTACAAGTTTATAGCCATGAGAAATGGACTTACGCCCCTTGATGGTATAGGCGATGTAGTGTTTGGGGTGTTTGACAGTGAAGCTGATGCCAATCATACAAAAGAGCTGCTACAAAAAGAAGGTGTGAAAGGTGTAATATGGGTAGAATACAAAACCGCTGAAGCTATTATAAATCCTTGCGTAAACTTTAACTTAAATGTTGGTAAAACACACCTTGACAAAACCCTTTATTTTATGGAAATGGCCCTATCGGAAGCCAAGAAAATAGTAAATCCATCTATAAACAAGAAAGCACTTATACATGATATAAGCACAGTAATTTGGGGTCTTGAGAAAGTAGGAGCTAAAACAGAAACCCAAGATATATATAAAAAAGAAAACTTAAACACTATACAAGTACCAGCTAATTACGAAAATCTTATAGAGAGGTCTAAACTATGGGCAAAGTAAAGTTTGTTTTAATGGTTTTGGCAATTTGTAGCGTTATAGAGAACGCAAACGCACAAAAGGAGTATGCAACAAAGATATCCTTTAAAGATATAGTAGAGTCTCAAGTGGGTGTTGTAAAGAAGGTAATGGATCTAAACAAAGAGGTAAGCGAGTTAAAAACTGCCTTGGCAAAACTACAAGAGCAACAAGAGAAAACTTACGCCAAACTATCTGCTATAGAACAAAAACTAAAACAAAAAACTAAAACTTCCAATTCCAAATCAATCAAAAGTGCAGTTTCAGTACCATCTTCTTATCAAAATCTTATAGAACAAGCAAAGTCATGGGCAAAATAATATTTTTGCTTTTAGTATTTATATTTCCTTGCATAGCAGGTGCAGAAAGCGCCTATCAGCCGAAAATTACTTTTAAAGATATAGTGGAATCTCAAATAGGTGTCATAAAAAAGGTGGTAGATTTAAACAAAAAAACAAAAGAACTAAGTAAAAATCTTGAGAAAGAGAAAAAGAAAGTAGGAGACTTAGAGCAGAATGTTGCAAAATTACAACAGCAACAACGGGCTTTTTCTAAAAAGCTAAAAAAACTAGAAGAAGAAGTAAGAGATATAAAACTTGAACATTCTATAAAAGGTCTTGTGGTAGAAAGTGAAAGCCCCAAGAAGTCCATAGGTTTTGGTAAACCTTATACAAGAAAAACAGCCAAAGAGATCATAAAAAATGGACCTGAAAACGTGTATTTTTGTGTAAAATCGATGTCATATATCCGCAAATATCCGTCTATAAAATCTGTCGCCATAGGTGCTTCTTACAAAGGCGATACGTTGCAGTGCCTCACGCCTTGTGGTCTTGAAGGACATAAATTTTACTGGCTTCATATATTAAATCTTAGGACAGGTTATAAGGGCTATAGCATATTGAACGATTCTATAAAAGAAGGTAAATGTAAATGAAAAGGTTTTTAGCTTTCATAGGTATATTGCTTTTTGTATCATTCTCTTATTCTTATCATCTTATTGGAAACTACAAAGCTACACCCAAAAATAAAATCAGCGCACCCCCTGGTTTTATAATAAACAGCCAAAACGCTTTTTTACTAAAACCAGTCACCTTAAATGTAAAAGATGTACCTATACCGCAGGTGCTTTCTTATCTGTCTGGTGTTACTCAAGTACCCATAGAGCTAAAAGACAACGTGCAAGATAGGGTTAGTTTTTATGGGCAAGGTACGTTGAAAAGTATACTGGATACTTTCTGCGCTTACAACAACTTATACTATAAAGTTAAGAACGGAAAAATAATAGTTAGAAGGTATATAAGTGCCGTATTTCAAATAAACATACCTATGACTACCACAAAAACTTACAACTACAATATGACGTTTGGTCAAAGCGTCACCAATAGCTCCTCTGGCGGTGGTATGCTAGGCGGCACAACCACAAACACCATACAAAACACAGGTACAAATAGCTCTAGCTCAACTTTTAATTTCAACGAAAACCTAGCCCAAAACATTGTAAACCTCATAAGGCCCCTTTTACAAGATAAACGCTCAAAGATATCTTACGATCCAAACACCGGACTTCTTACATTTTTTGGCTCTATAAATGATTATAAAACAGTAAAATCTATAGTAAAAAAGTTAAACGAAGAATTATCTGAGCCTATAAAAATAAGGATAGACATAATAGCTATAAACCTTTTAAACGAATACTCTACCGGTATAAATATCCAGGCGCTGTTTAACAACTTAAAGAACTTAAACATTTCTTTAAATACACCTATGACAACTGTAAATACCTCAAATTCATTATTTAAGGCAAGTATTAGCGGAAGTAACTATAACGCTCTACTGAACGCTTTAGAGCAATACGGTAAAACAAGAAGCATCGACAGCGAAACTTATACAGTATTACCAAATCAACCAATAGTGTATGCACCTACCAATACACAGTCTTATATAAGTTCATACAACATATATATACCGCCAACAGTAGTTGGCGTAGTCTCCAGCCCAGCATACATACCAATAGTATCGTATCTCAACACTGGCACAAGCATTACTATATTGCCAAGACTTACAAACAAAAAGAGGCTTATGGTGGATGTTTACTACTCTCAAAACACACCTCAAAATATCACTACCCAAAACATAAGCATCACTCCAGGCACAAGTCTACCTATTCAGTTTCCAGAAATTTCATCCCAGAACTCTGTTTTAACATCTGTTTTAAAAACTGGTCAAACCATAGCTCTTATAAGCTCTGTTTATGATCTTAAGAAAAACCAAGAATCCGGTATACCGCTTTTAGTAAGAATACCTTTTGTAAAATATTTGTTTGGCAACACTGACAAATATTCCAACAAAGTGCAATTTATCATTACCATAACTTACGAGGGTTTGGGTGAAAAATGAGCACAGAGCAACCACCTACTCCAAAAAATAAGTTTTATGAAAAATACTTAGAGCATTTAAAATCTTTTTTCAAAAAGCTAAAAACAAAAGACTTTAAATCTTTGCTAACATCTGATAAACAAGAAGTCTCAAAAAACTTGCAAGACAACACCCAACCTAAGCAATTATTACTCCGCGGTGTACTTGTTGGCATAAGCGCAGGTTTCATTTTTGGTGCTTTTATGAGTAGCATAATACTTTACTTTAAAATAAGAAAAATTGAAAAAGAGTACCAAAAAACTAGATACAGACTTCAAATCCTATCTTCAAGATTAAGATCTTACCAAGTAAATAGACCAAGCAATCAAAATTATCCCAGCCAAAATCAAGATTTTCAAGCCCAAGTTTTAAACGTAATAAACAACTTACCACCTTCAAACGCTTTTGCAAGCTTTTATATAAATAAATTAAACGAAGAAAAAGCTAAAATAGAAGAACAAAAGTTAGCTCTTGGAAAATCGTCACAAAAATCCTCTACACCACCTTTGCCACCCCTAAAAACTCTCATAGACAAAAACGAAAATGGCAAAAACTTGCCACCGCCCTCACTTGTAAGTCCGCCACTACCACAAGTTTCTATGATAATATGCTCTAACGGTTGTTATGCCATTTCTCCTAGTGGCCAAGTCTATACAAATGGTTTTACCCAAGGAGACTATAAGCTTGTAGTAACTCAAAATCAAGTTTATTGGAAAAAAACAAAGTAATATGGCAAATGTAAGTATTTCAAGAAAACCAGAAAAAAACAAAGCTTGTATTCAAAAACAAGATAGCAGAAGAGTTAGATACTATTGTATAGATAACAAAGAGCTAAGAGATTATTTATATGATATTGTATACATGCAAGAAAACAATATAAATCTTGCCGTAAGAATAGTCCCAGAAAAGAAAAAATATTACGAATATGTAATAGCCGGAGATAGAATTCAAATCAATGAAAAAGAACTTATTACAAATCAAGACCCAGAAAGTTATATAGCAACAGAGTACTTAGGAGAGCCTATTGTTATAATAAAAGAGCCTCTTAAAAAACTTAAAAAATTATACGGCCCTCCCTGGTATCAAGATAAGCAAATTGTAGCTCTTATTGTCATGTGGATTTTAATACTTTTTGGTGGTATTGTATTTATATATATTAAAAACCACAAAACTAAAGAGTTAACGGCTGTTTCTGGAAAACCACCTCCACCACCAATGGGTAAAACCCTTACCCCTCAACAAAAAATTTCTATTATGAAATCCTTTACCAAGGACGCTCTTTATCAGATAGCGTATGCTATAGAGCAAACTTCATCCATCGGTTATCCAGCCTATATTTCAAGCGTTGATTACTTTATAAAAGATGAAAAAGCCGCTCCCGGCAAAAATGAAAATTTAGAAGGTAGCCTTGATATAACATTTAGGTTTGCATATCCTGCTAGAGGATCAAAGTTAATAGCAACAAAACCAGTGCCTATTTACTCTAAAACATCAAACATAAAATTAAAACCAGATTTCAAAGTCAACATAACGCCATTAGATGAGGAAACTTGTGGTATAAGACTTTTAAAAGATGGCTTAAATTTATACGATGTAGATAACTTAGAGTTTAAAGGCAATATTAAAAACTACAAAGCATTTTATAATTTTATACAAACAATGTTTTATTGTAATGGTTACATAAAATCTTTAAAACTTACAAACCCAAACGATATATTGGCCCAAAAGCAAGCAAACAATAACCAAAAACACAAAAAAATTAGTGATATAAATGCAAGTATAGATTTATATTTGATAAAATAGCTGGATATGTTTGATTTTTTGAAAAAAATAGGAAGGAAAAAAGAGATAGAAAAGATTATTTACGATGCAGAAGTCCAGTCTGGATATGCCAATATATCTGTAGAAGAGATATACCAAAGGGTAAACAAATATTTAAATTGGCCAGAGCTAGAAGATATAATAGAGGGTATAAGCTCTGGTATGAAAAAATCTGAGGTTTACGAACCATATCTTTCTTACGAAGCTATCACTATCATAAAAAACGCAGAAGATAAGTCTTTGCCAGTTTATAGGATTTTAGAAGAGCTAAAAAATATAAGCGAGGCTATAGAAAAAGCTAAGTCAAAACTAGTCCAGATGATACTTATGCCAATTTTTACATTTGTTGCAACGGTTATCCTATCAGACTATGTGCTTCATAAGATAGCCACTACGCTTCTTGCTACAAAACTCATCAAAGCTCCTTTTTATCTTCCTTTTCTTATGAAATTTTTTATACCTATAAACTTTTCTATATTGGGACTTTTTATATTTTTTGTAGTTATAAAACCAGACTATACACCCATTGTAAAAAATATCTTTAAAGAGCTTGAAGGCGTTAGGATATTAAACACTACAAGGCTTTTCTACATGGCCAACATACCCATAGAAGATATTATTTATTACGTGGAAGATACCTCAAAAGGCAATATAAAAAAGGCGTTTTCTTCCGTAGACCCAAATTTAGAAGGGCTTTTGGAAGCTTTAGCATCTATACTTAGGCTAACAGAAATAGCTTCTTTGGAAAGCGCTTTTTACACAGGAAAGTTTAGAGAAACACTTTTTTCGTTGGCAGAAAAAAAACTAAGAGATTTGGGTGTATTTGTAGAAGGTGTAGCAGCTACAGCAAATGTAGCAGCTTTAGGACTTATAGTGATACCACTTATACTTCTCATAATACCATATTTCCAAATGGCCTTTGAACTTATAAACAAAGTATCTTCCTTTATTATGAACGTCGGTGGATAAACAAGCATAACAAATTGATTGTTTACATGTTATATTTTATTTATATGTCATTTTACGAAAAGCCTAAAAAGGTTATAAAGTTAGGAGCGTTTTTATCAGGCATTGGTATGATGCTCTTTTTAAATAAAAATGCTTATCCTGTAGTATATGTAGTGCCTCCAGACATAGATATGTACATGCACCAAACAAACGACGTTTATAAAACACTTATAGATAACCTTTGTGGTGCTGGCAACAACGGTCAGGGTATTATAAAAGATTGTTTTAAATCTTTATCTTCCTATACAAACTCTGCAGCCTCTTACAGCTTTACACCTCTAGCAAATCCAAATATAAACGATCTATCTACTACCATTGGAAATGTCAATATAGCATCCTCTACCATAGCTTTTTCATCTATCACAAACTCTGTAATGGGTTCTAGCACTTACTGTTTTCCAATAGGCAATTCCTCTACATGTTTTAGTATAGAAGATTATACTACCATGCAATATCAAACTGTGCTAGTATCTGCAAGTTATCAAAATGGTCGGTTTGTTAGCGGCTCTTCTGGAACAGTATGGATGCCTTCTTGTACCTATCATATATCTTCCGCTACTCTTAACGCCGAATTTGTGGTATTTGCGCCTACCTCTTGCTCCTACGACTTTTCAAATCCAGGGTCTCAAAACAACGTGGTAGCTAGCAAAGTCGCTTGTCCGCCAGGCGATAGCGCTAGCACTTGCTATACTATAAGTGCATCTTGCTTTTTTGGGTCTAGCACAAACTCTAGCACAGTAAATGGACTTTACTATACCAACATGCCAGTCCTTAGCTTTTGCCCCACCTGGAGCGAATCTTAATGTGGTTTATAATAGAAATACTATTAGCTTTATCTATTTTATCTACCGTGCTTACGGGTATTTACTACCTTATCCCAGCTTTTAATAGAAGTACAGATGTTGCAAAATCACAAATAAAATCCATAAGCCTAAAGAACGCTTTATTAAATGTGTATATGGACATAGCTCAAGCAGAACAAGGTTGTGGTTATGCATCGTGCCCAGCCACACCACTACCGTGCAACATCTCTTATACAAATGGGGGGATTAGCTTTAGCTACGTAGTAAGCCAAAATCTAAATACAAGTCTGCCACAGATTATACAAAGCGCTTTTAACCAAGCCGGATGTTCTGCTAGTATATATAGCACAACAATATCTATATTCTGCCCAAGTATTACGGCTTCTAATATAGACTTTTGCTCAAATCCAAATTACGAATCTTACACATTTGTAAACCCTTCACCACCATCAATACCAAGCATCACGTTTTATACCGTATTACAAGCAAACAACCCCGCAAGCCCTATATCGGCTCCTTATGTAGTGGATTATACGCCTATTTATCAATACTATCAAAATCAATCTATATCAAAATTTGAACAAATTGCTTCAGCTATGAAAAATTATGTTTTACAAAGAAGGACCTCAGAAATAGCCAACTCTTGCACATGGAATGGTTCGGAATGGACCGGTGGCATGGAATCTAGCTACGATTTTTATGTACCATGGATATTGCAAGCGTGCTCTAACTCTCCCAATCTATTATGCCAAAGTGCTCCAAATCCAAACGTTTGCTCTAACTCTTGTACAAACATAAGCTTATCCCAAAACTGTAGCATAACTACGCTTTTTCAAAACATTGGTCTTGTAAGTAGCACAGCTCCTAATTTTTACTATGTAGATGGTTTTGGAAACTCGCTTACAATAATACCTTATGCAAATTTAGAAGGCAATCTGGCGGATATACACCCGTCTTTCTCTTATATGAACGAATGTCAAAGTGGTACAAACTGTCCTCCATTTGCCGGAGTAATTACACTAAGCAACACAAATGTCAGTTGTGTACAAACAGGCGCACCTTACTGTTATCTTCAATTTACTTATCCGTAAGAGGTTTTCATGCTTTTTATAACAGTGGCGTTTCTCATAATAGCCATAATGAGTTATATACTATATCTAGTTTCAAGCACCATACCACTTTATCACGCCGTAAATATACCAAAAACAAACTTATCAACTTACCATATAATCTCAAATTTACCAAATAAAACACTAAGCAATGTGAGCAATACAAACTCTATACAAAGTATTGTAAGCTTTTACAAAGATTCCTATGAACAAGCTTTTATAAACGCCTGCGAGAATGTGAGATGGCTTAGCATTCAAAACAGCTGTCCAAATCCAAACGATTTTAACCAAGCTTGGAGTTTTTTACCGTCCTTAACAGGCTCGGTATCTTTAATAAAAGGTTACTCTACCCCATTTTCTTGCCAATCTTCAAGCTCTTTTGGTGAATATGTACTTTATAGTTCTATATTGGGTTTGCAATCAAATACATGCGTACAATGTTATTACAATCTTTCTTCCAATACATCTATCCCATATTCAATACCTCTTCCTTATAAAATCAACTCTCCTTACGGCACAAACACTACCCACTCCCTAACAAGTATGGGAGACCCTTGCGCTGTTGGTAGTTTTATAAGTTGTACATACGTGTGTGGTTAAATCGTAATAGACTTTTAGATATCTATCAAAGAAGGTTTTAATACGCAATTGCTTAAACAATACCTATCTCAATAAGTCTTTTGCGATACCGTTAGACAGTTTAAAGAATGTGCATTTTAATAAACCTCTTGCGAGGCTACTATGTTTTATGTTATACTAAAAGCATGAAAACATTAGATATAAAAGATATACCGTCAAAACTTGTGGATATATTTGAGAAGGGGAAGGAGCTTGGTGCAACTGATTTTCAGCTTATAGCAAACTATATCCCAAGATACGGTATAGCAAAAAGATACGCTATTATACCAGGCATGCATAGACTAACTACAGACGATGTAATAGAAATTATAGAACTAACATCTGATGAAAAAAACTGGCGTGATGTAATGGCTGAGTATTCTACATTTGAATACTCTTTTGCTATAAAAAACTATGGTCTTTACAGGGTATCGGTAGCTGAATCCTTAGAAGGGCTTGGGATGGCTATACGTATACTATCTTACGAACTTCCTTCCATTGAAATGGTTAGACTTCCAAAAGAAGTTGTTGATTTTATGAAAGACGCAAGAAGCGGTGTGGTAGTACATACTGGTGGTACAACTTCTGGTAAATCTACGTCTATAGCTGCTGAAATAGGCTTTTTATCTGATATTCACAACGTTGTTATACTAACCTTTGAAAATCCTGTTGAATATAGATTTTTGTATAGAAAAGCCACTGTAAGACAATTTAACATACCAACACAAGTTAAAAACTTTCAGCACGCTCTTAAGATAGCTCTAAGAAGCGACCCTTCCATTATACTGTTTGGTGAGGTAAGATCAGAAGATGAAATAATATCTCTTCTTGACATGGCTGCACGTGGGCACTTGGTATTTTCCACTCTACACACAAAGAGCGTGAGCGCTACTTTTTCATTACTAAATCAATTTGGCTCAAAAGAGCTTTTGGGTCTTTTCAGCTCTCAGATAGTGGCTATAATCTCTCAATTTTTATACCGTTCAAAAGCCAAGAAGTTTTTACCCATATACGATATATTAGTCCCCAACAAGCCCATAAGAACTATGATAGCAGATGGAAACTTCAATGACATAGAAAGAATTAGGCAAGAGGGTAAAATTCAAGGCGGATTTTCTATGACATTTACCCAATGTGCAAAACAATATCTTCTTAACAGAGAAATAGATGAAGAAGAGTTTAACTATATAAGATTAAGAGCTATGGAGTAATATTATGGAAGACAAGATTGTTGTAAAGGGGAAATATACCACTATAGAAATTTCAAAAGACGAACTTTTTGGGCTTTTAAAAGAATTAAAAGAAAGAACCAAAGGGATAGACTTGTTGGAAGCTTTTGAGATTATGCAAGATTTCCCTGATTTAGACAAGTTTAAAGTGTTAAGAGATATATATGTACTTGAACTCAGCGGAGCTTTTAAAGAGCCTATAAACATAGAAGAGCTTTATAAGCAAGTTTAAAATATTTTTTGAAAAACATGCCCTATAAATATATAAACTAACGTATGAAGTGCTCTTGATATAAAGGTAGCTATTATAAATCGGTAAAAAGGAAACTTTAAAATTCCAGACATCCAACATATAGCTTTGTAAGGCTCTCCTATAAATATTGCAAATATACCATATTTGTTGAAAAGGGCTTCCGCCTTTATATATTGCTTTTGGGATAACAATTTTTTTAAGAATCTATCACCAGCAAAAAAGCCAAGCCAGTAGGATACTGCCGCTCCTAATACATTTGAAATCACTCCCACGACACCTATTATCCAAGGGTTTAAGCCCAATTTTTGACTTACAAGCATGAAAGGCAAAACCGGAACAGGTTGTATGATACTTTGTGTAAAACCTACAACAAACACTCCAACATAACCGTAATGCTTAACAAATTCAAATATATAACTTTGGACACTCACAAAGTATCATTATACTCCTTTAAAAAGCCACACACTTTTAAAAAACTTTAGTAATATATTATCAAGATATATTAGTATATTATTATCAAATAATCTATCAAAACACTTGACAAATTGATTAAAAGAATTATATTTATATTTAGAAAACTTTGAAAGGAGGTAGTGCGTATGAGAAAAGGATTGGCAGTATGGAATCCGTTTAGTGAGTTGGAAAAGGTGAAAGCAGAATTTGACAACCTTTTCCAAAATTTGTTGCCTACTGTGTACAGCGGTGGGGAAGTTTCTTTGGCACCAGCTATAGATGTATACGAAACAGATAAAGAAGTGGTAATAAAAGCCGAGATACCCGGTGTCAAAAAAGAGGATTTAGAAGTAAGCGTAAAGGATAACGTCCTTTATATCAAGGGCGAAAAGAAAGAAGAAAAAGAAGAAAATACGGAAGCTGTCCACAGGGTGGAACGTATATACGGTAAGTTTGAAAGAATGATATCCTTACCGCCAAATGTAAAAACCCAAGACGCAAAAGCAGAATATAAGGACGGCGTCCTAGAGATAAGATTCCCTAAAAAAGAAGAATCTCAAAGCACAAAGATTAACATAGGCTAAAGCTTAGTATTCAAGCAAAGGGGGGCTCAATGCCCCTTTTTTAATTTTTATCCACTTCCCCTCTGGTTTTGTTATATAATATATTGTAGATAGCCGGAGTGGTGAAATTGGCAGACACGCTATCTTGAGGGGGTAGTCCTCGCAAGAGGGTGCGGGTTCGAGTCCCGCCTCCGGCATATAGTTTTATTTATTTTGCTTGAGGTGATCATGATGAATTTTTCTAAAGACGACATACTAAAGGCTTTTTACGAAAGGCATGCCTGTAAGCTTTTTGACGATAAAAAGAAAATTCCAAAGGAAGATTTTGATTTTCTATTAGAGATAGGAAGGCTATCCCCTTCTTCTTTTGGAATGGAGCATTGGAAATTTTTAGTTATAACCTCCCAAGATTTAAAGGAAAAGTTAAGACCAGTGTGCTGGAACCAACCACAAATTACTACATGCAGTCATCTTGTGGCTTATCTTGCCAAAAAATCTTTTTTGAAAAATCCAGATTATTATAGACCAATGTACGAAAGAAAAAGTGATATATTTCCCGATGTAGAATTAAGAGAAAAAGCTATAAAACGTTATGAAAACTTTGTAAATCGGCTTGACGATAGAGCGCTAGCTTGTTGGAGTGCAAAGCAATGCTATATAGCCGCTGCAAATATGATGAGCGTAGCTGCGATGATAGGCATAGACTCTTGCCCTATAGAAGGGTTTGAAAAGGATAAAGTAGAAGAGATATTGGGTCTTGATACAAAAGATTATGAGATATCAATGTTTGTGGCTTTTGGTTATAGAGTAAACCCACCCTCTAAAAAATATAGACTTCCAATAGAACAACTTGTAGAATACAGATGATAAATAGATTCCCAGTATTCCTTATAATGGAACGCTTAGAACAAAACCTAAAAGAACAACAAAAAGCTTTGAGTGTATTGCTTATAAGCGAAAACAGGATAACCTATGATTTCCTCAACGCCGTTTATGATCTTTTCATGGACACCTTAGGATTATCTTATACGCTGATAGGTATGATGGATGAAAACATAGATAAATACACAAAAGAACACATATTTCTTATATCCTCTGAAGTGCTGTCTATGTTTAATTTATCTATACCTTATTTAGAAGCAGGTGTCCCATTTTTTATAGAAGATACTTATATAGACAATTTATCTGTCCAAGAGTTTGTTGGTAGCTTAGCAAGCTATATAGAAAAAGCCATATTGGAAGAAAGCTTTTCAAGAGATTTTATATTGGATTCTTTGGATAAGCTCCTAAGACATCTTATGTATTTTCAATATGTAAACGAGAAGATACCTCGTTATCTTTAGCTCTTTCTATATATTTAAAGGCATATTTGATATTAGATATCATATCAATTGTACTAAAAGATTCTACATGTCCTTTTTGGGCCGTTATCTCTCCGGCTATGCCGTGTAAAAATACGCCCAGTTTCAAAGCTTTTGATATAGGCATCTTAGACAAGAAGGCACTCAATATACCGCTCAACACATCACCAGTTCCCCCTTTCGCCATAGCAGGAGTGCCTCTTGTAGATACATAGACTTTACCTTCGGTGGCAACGGTGGTTATAGCTCCCTTTAAAACTACCGAACAACCGTAATCTCTATGAAAGTTGTAAGATAAATCTATTTGATTTTTTATAACATCCTCTTTAGCTATACCAGTAAGCCTTGAAAACTCCCCTATATGAGGAGTTATTACTATATTTTCTTTTTTTAAAAGCTCAAAAACCTTATAATAAGATATTGTATTTATAGCATCCGCATCTAAAAGTACAGGTTTGTTAAAATTAGTCAAAATGTACTCTATTATGCTAAGCCCTTTTTCATAAACACCAAAACCCATCCCTATAGCCAACGCATCAAATTGGTTTAAATCTATATCCTCTAAAGCATCTATATAAAAATCTTTCGATGGAAGTGGTATCTTTATCTGCTCTATCAAATAATTTGAAACGCTTAACATATGATCTTTGGGTATACCAGCGTAAACAAGCGAAGCCCCGGACATTGTAGCTGCTTTAGCGCTCATGCTGATGGCTCCTATATAAGGACCGTTGCCTCCTATTAAAAGCACCTTGCCTTCATTTCCCTTATGAGTATCCAATTCTCTTTTTGGCAAAAGCGGTTTTATATCTTTTATGCTTAAGAGTATCCTTGATTTGTTTGGTACGCAATACTCTGGTATAGAGATATCTTTTACATGTATCTCTCCTGCAAACTTTGAATATGGATATAGTATATGATAAGTTTTGGGATAAGCAAAGGTGATAGTGTAATGGGCTTTTACAAACTTATCAGAAGGAATACCAGATGGAATATCTACCGCTACTATTATAGAGTCTGAATTGTTTATAAAATCTATATAAGGGGTAAGCTCATCTTTTAAAGGGGGCTTAAACCCGGTGCCAAAAATCCCATCTATTATTACATCGTAACGTTTTTCAGGAAAACCTTCAAGGGGTTTTATATTTAGATGTTCTAAAATAGAGTATTGTATTTTAAACTCCTCTGTTTGCTTTTGGCTTTTAATAGTCAAAAAATCGCATTCTACACCCTTTTGAGAAAGCCATCTCAAAGCCCCTAAAGCATCGGCACCGTTGTTACCAGAACCTACCACTGCAAGCACATTTTTTGGTTTTAAACTATAAACAAAATCTGCTACAGCCCTTGAGGCATTTTCCATAAGCACCAAAGAAGGTATGCCAATCTTTTCTATGGTACACCTGTCTGCAAGCGACATCTCCTGAGGTGTTAGTATGTATATCATTTGTCATCTAAAACAGATATACAAGGTAGTTCTTTTCCTTCTAAAAGCTCTAAAAACGCACCACCACCTGTAGATACAAAATCTATGGCGTTTATAACACCGGCTCTTATGATGGCGTGGTCAGTATCACCACCACCTGCTATAGAAAGAGCTTGAGAATGAGCTATTGCCCTTGCTACTTCCAGCGTGCCATCTTTAAACCTCTCATATTCAAAAGCACCCATAGGACCGTTCCATACTATTGTCTGGGCTGTACCAATAAGCTCTTTCGCCAAACTTATAGAAACGGGACCTATATCTAGTCCCATGTAGTCTTGTGGTATCTCTTGCCAAAGCACTGTTTTTATAGGCGTATGATCAGATAGCTCTTTTCCTACTATAAAATCTACAGGAAGGTAAAACTTTACACCAAGCTTCTTGGATATATCTATAATGTCTTTTGCAACATCTATAAGGTCGTTCTCCACAAGAGATTTACCAGTGTCATAACCCATGGCTTTTATAAATGTAAAAGCCATAGCCCCGCCTATAAACATCTTATCTACTCTTTTCAAAAGATTTTTTATAACGTTTAATTTTGATGATACCTTTGCCCCTCCTAAAAACGCTACCACTGGTCTTTGAGGATTTATCATAGCCTTTTCAAAGTAAAGAAGCTCTTTTTCCAACAAAAAGCCCATGCAAGCGGGTTTTAACATTTGTGGCACGCAATAAACAGAAGCATGTTTTCTATGGCACGTACCAAAAGCATCGGATACATACACCTCTCCCAAAGAAGCCAACTTCTTAGAAAACTCTTCATCGCATTCTTCCTCTTCTTTATGGAATCTTAAATTTTCAAGCATTATAACGTCTTCTGGTTTTGCATTTTTAACGATATTTTCTACTTCTTTACCCACACAATCAGGAGCCATTATAACGTCTTTGTGTATGTACCTTGAAAGACGCTTTGCTACAGGCTTTAACGAGTATTTTTCATCAAAACCCTTTGGTCTTCCAAGATGAGACATCAATATCACTATAGCTTGGGCATCCAGCAAGTATTCTATAGTGGGTATAGCCGCCCTTATCCTAGCATCATCTTCTATATTACCCTGACTGTCTATGGGCACGTTAAAATCTACTCTCACTAAAACCCTTTTACCTTTTAAGTCTATATCTCTTATAGTTTTCTTGTTTGGCATAAATACCTCCTAATAATATCGTTTATACTAATTATAACCCTAACCCTTGCTTTTTGTAAAAAGAACTAAGCCAACACAGTATTTTAAATGGCTTCAGAACTGTAAAGTAAGGTATAATAAAATATCCAACTCAGCTGGAGGCAAGATATGGATGTTTTAGAAATTATGAAAATAATACCACATAGGTATCCGCTTTTGTTAGTGGATAAAATACTTGAGATGGAGCTTGGAAAACGCATAGTAGGTCTGAAAAATGTAAGTATGAATGAGCCGTTTTTCCAAGGACATTTTCCGGGTTATCCTCTTATGCCAGGAGTATATATGCTTGAAGCGATGGCGCAAGTGGGGGGTATCCTCATGATAAAAAGCCTTGGGCTTGAAATAGGAAAATATGCAGTGGTATTTGCAGGCATAGACGAAGCGAGGTTTAAAAGACCAGTTTATCCCGGAGACCAGCTTATAATGGAACTAGAAACTATATCTCTTAAAAAAACTATATCAAAGATGAAAGGTGTAGCAAAAGTAAACGACCAAATAGTAGCCGAAGCCATTTTAATGGCGGCCGCTAGAGAGCTTGAATCCATCAAAAAATGAGAGTTTTATACACTTTTAACAAGCCATGGTATTATCACATGGCCCTTGATTCTGTTTTATTATCTTTAAAAGCCCAAAACAAAATACCAAACACTTTAAGATTTTTAAGCTTTAACCCAGAATGCATACTGATAGGTTATCATCAGAACCCTCATCAAGAAGTAAATTTAGAGCTTGCCGAGTCTTTGGGTATAGAGATAGGAAGAAGAAGAACTGGTGGAGGGGCTATATATTTTAACAAAGAACAGATAGGATGGGAAATAGTAGCCTCTTTAAAGGATTTTAACATAAAAAACTACGAAGAGCTTTCCCAGTATATGTGTGAAAAAGTTGCAAAAGCTTTATCTACGTTTGGAGTAGAGGCAAAATATAGACCAAGAAACGATATTGAGATAAACGGAAAAAAGATATCTGGGACTGGTGGCGTCTTTCAAGAAGGAGCCTTTTTATATCAAGGCACTATACTTATAGACTTTGACCCAGATAAGATGGCATCGCTTTTAAAAATACCTTACGAAAAGCTTAAAGACAAAAATATATCCTCTGCAAAAGAAAGGGTTACATCTTTAAAACAAGAGCTTGGCTTTACACCAACTTTTGAAGAAATTGCAAAATCTATAGAAGATGTATTTAAAGACTTTGGCTTAGAAGATGGGAGCCTTACAAAAGAAGAAGAGTTTATGTTAGAAAAAACATCAAAAGAATTAAACTCCAAAGAATGGGTATTTGCCAACGACAGCACAGACAAATTGATAGATACAAAAACAATCCGCACAAAAGCTGGTACTTTTAAAATAGGTTTTAAAATAGACAAGACAAAGAAACTTTTAGAGTATATAGTGATAAACGGTGATTTCTTCGCCACCCCACCAAGCGCTATAAAAGACTTAGAAAGCTATCTGAAATTTTCATACATCGATGAAATACCTCAAAGAATAAAGGAGTTTTTTAACAAAAACAATGTAAACATATCTTTTATGAACTATGAAGATTTAATTAACCTTATTTTAAAAGCCCTAAATGAATAAAAACTATGAGAAATATGCAACACTGCAAAAAAACAACGCCGAACATCTTTTTAATATTGTCAAAAACTTAAGCTATGAAACGGTGTTAGATGTGGGGGCAGGCACTGGTTTCCTAAGTAAATATTTCAATAACTGTATAAGCCTCGATATAGATAAAAGCCTAAAAACTTACCATAAAAAATTTGTAGTAGGAGAAGCAGAGCACCTACCATTCAAAGATAAAAGCTTTGATTTGACAATAAGCAACTTTGCATTACATCTTTGTGATGTAGAACTATCTATAAAAGAGATGATAAGGGTATCAAAGCAATACGTGGCTTGCTCTTTTCCAATCAAGGGAAGCTTAGAAGGATGGATATACAATTTTCCAGAGGAAAATACGGTTTTAGAGCTTTTAAAATCAAAAAATATAAAAGTGTTAGAAAAAACTATATATTCTATAAAATTTACAAATTTAGAACTACTTAAATTTATAAACACCACTGGAAAACCAAAAAGGATACATGCAAAGAATTTCATTAGCAAATCACAAATAAAAGATATATTAGTAAAAATAGAAAATCCTTACTTTATTGTGTTATCATTTTTATTAGAGGTGTGAAGACATGAAAAAATTTTTTGCGATACTATCTGTATTTGCCCTTTTGTTTTTCGCAAACTCCTGCGTGAAGAAAAGCAGAGTAGAACAAGTATCTTCATCAAATCAACCATCAAACCAATACCAGCTTAACTTAAACGTGCCAGTGCTTGCTCAAATGCAAGATGAGCTTGTCCAAATTGTAAGAAAGGTATCTCCCTCTGTAGTAACAATATTTTCTACCCAGGAGGTAAATGTACCATTGTTTCCACAAATACCAGGCTTTGATCTTCCCACGCCTTCTATACCACAAGAAACAAAAGCCCTTGGTTCTGGTGTCATATTTGAATACAATCAAAAAGATGACACATTTTTCATACTAACCAACAACCACGTTATAGCCCATAGCAAAAGCGTAGTAGTAAATTTTGGCAACAACGAGCAGCACAAAGCTACAGTAGTAGGAGCTGACCCAAAAACAGATTTGGCGGTACTAAAAGTTAGCGCCAAAGGTATAAAAGACCCAAGCTCCAGAGTAGCCACCTTAGGAAACTCAGATACGCTGCAAGTGGGACAAATCGTATTGGCTATAGGAAACCCTTATGGACTAGATAGAACTGTTACAATGGGTGTAATATCAGCTTTACATAGAAGCATAGGACTTACTCAATACGAAAACTATATACAAACCGACGCCGCTATAAATCCAGGCAACAGCGGTGGTCCCCTTGTAAATATCCAAGGTCAAGTAATAGGAATAAACTCGGCGATGGTAGAAGGCGGTCAAGGGCTTGGCTTTGCTATACCTATAAACTTAGCTAAATGGGTATCTTCCCAAATCATCAAACATGGTTCTGTAACAAGAGGATGGATAGGAGTAATGATACAACAAATAACACCAAGCTTAGCAAAAGCTTTAAAAGTACAAAACGGTGCCGTGGTGGTCCAAGTCCTGCCAAATGGCCCAGCAGACAAAGCCGGTATAAAAGTAGGAGATGTAATTGTCGGTATAGGCAACGAAAACATAAACACAGTTCAACAACTTCAATTTAAGGTAATGGAGACAAAACCGGGCACTACGCTAACGTTTCACATAGTAAGAAATGGCAAACCCATGGACTTAAAAGTAACTGTAGAAAAAATGCCTTCAAATCCGACAGCTATAAGCGAAAATCAAAACACTACAACAACAGACCTTGGGATATCGGTAGCAAACTTAAGCCCAAACCAAATGCAAATGTATGGCGGTGGTGTGTATGTAGTAAACGTAAACCCAAACAGCCCTGCAGCAAGCTCCATAGAACCAGGGGACATCATACTCATGGTAAACAATCATCCAGTAAACTCTGTCTCTGATTTTAAAAATCTTGTTTCTCAATACTCTAAGACTGGTAACGTTTTATTTTTAGTGGCAAGGGGGCCACAAAGATTTTATGTAAGTGTGCAGACAAGGTGATGTATGTATTCCGATAGTGAACAAGACATTATAAACCAGTATTTGAAACGGGTTTCCAGCGTAAAGCTTCTAACACCTCAAGAAGAGAAAGAGCTTGCTAAAAGAGCAAAAGAAGGGGATAAAGAAGCCCTTAGAGCTTTAGTAGAAGCAAATTTAAGATTTGTGGTAAGTGTAGCAAAGCAATACATGGGATATGGTATACCTTTATCTGAGCTTATAGCGGCTGGAAACTTAGGGCTTTTAGAAGCAGCTGCCAGATTTGATCCAGATAAAAATGTAAAGTTCATATCTTATGCCGTTTGGTGGATAAGACAGGCTATTATGCAAGCTTTATCACAGCAAACAGGGGCGGTAAGAATACCAGTAAAACATTCTCATCTTATAAGCGCAGTGGGCCTTGCTTACAACGAGCTTCTAAAAGAACTTGAAAGAGAGCCCACCTATCAAGAAATAGCAGATTATATAAATAAAAAGAATATAATAAGAGAATTTAAGAAAGAGACAGGGTTTGAACCCACAGAAGAAGAGCTAGAGCAATCTATGGCTCAAGAACACAAATACACTATAACAGAAGAAGACGTTAAAAAATGCCTTCAAATATGTAAAACACCGCTTTCTTTAGATACCCCGGTAGGCGATAATCCAGACACTCTTTTTGTAGACCTTCTTAGTATATCAGATACTGATGAGATAGAAGAGGGCGTAATAAAAGATGTTTTAGAAAAAGAATTGCATGATATTATAAATAAGCTTCCAGAAAAGGAGAGAAAAGTACTAGAATTAAGGTATGGTCTAAACGGTAACGAGCCGCTTACTTTGAGAGAGATTGGAGATGCTTTAGGTATATCAAGAGAAAGAGTGAGGCAATTAGAAACAAGAGCTATTAAAAAACTAAGAAGTTTCGCTTTAAAAAGACATCTAAAAGATTTCTTAAGCTAAATGGAAGGCTTTTACATAGGTTATAAGCCAGTAGGTATATCTTCTTCAAAGTTTGCATTAGACGTTTCTAAAAGCCTAAAAACAAAAGCCGGACATACTGGTACCCTTGACTTAGAAGCAGAAGGCATTATGATAATAGCCCTTGGGCAAGCTACAAAATATACACAGTATTTCAACGTACTTGAAAAAACCTATGAAGCGAAGGCTATTCTTGGTATAAAGACAGATACTCAAGATATTACAGGAAATATTATTCAAAAAATCGAGAATATAAGCGTAAGCTGTGAAGATTTAAAAAATACATTAAGTAAGTTTATAGGAGAAATAACTCAAATACCACCCATTTACTCCGCCAAGAAAGTAAACGGCAAAAAAGCTTACACGTTGGCAAGAAAAAATCAAACAGAAGCGCTTGAGCTAAAGCCTATAACAGTTAATATTTACAGCATTGAGCTTTTAGAATGTAATATACCTTATTTTTCTATAAGAACAAAAGTATCCACTGGTACTTATATAAGAACTCTTATAAACGATATAGGAGACGCATTGAAAGTAGGAGCCACTGCAGAGCTTATAAAAAGAGTTGCTATTGGAAATTTTGACAAAGATAGCGTAGGTAAAATATACGACATAAAAGATGCCCTTTATTTTTTGCCGTCTTTGATATTAAATCATAATGCTATAAAAAGCCTAAAACACGGGAAAATATTAAAATACAATTCTCAAAACGGTATTTACAAACTTTTGTCAGAAGATGGTAAGTTTCACGGTATTGTAGAAATAAAAAATAGCTTTTTAAAAGCTTTAAGGATGCAGAGTGAGTAAGATAAACATCATATTGACAAAATATAAAAATTTGATATTATTATATCCAAGAGATTAAGGAATATTTGGATAACAAAAATTCAAATATCCCAGCGTCTCAAACTTTAGGAGGTTTTAGTTCCATGGGCATCACAGGCACAGTTAAGTGGTTCAGCAAAGAAAAAGGTTATGGATTCCTCACAAGGGATGATAACCAAGGCGACGTTTTCGTTCACTTCTCAGCAATTGACCCAAACAGACAAGGTTTCAAGACTTTAGTCCAAGGTCAAAGGGTGGAGTTTGAAGTAGACCAAGATTCAAAAGGTCCAAGAGCAAAAAACGTTCGCGTTTTATCTTAAGTGATAATAAATCCAGACTAGCCCCTTAGGGCTATCTGGTCCTTTAAAATATATAATAAAAATAAAACAAAAAGAATAAAAATTAAAATATCTATTCTATAATTCCTTCTAAGTCAAATTAAATAAATACTTTTAAATCAACCTAAATAAATATTGAAATATAACTTTTGATATAATATTAATCTAATTTCATCTGGAGGTTTTCTATGAAGTTGCACGAGCATCAGTCCAAAGAGCTATTAAAAAAATACGGTTTACCAATACCAGAAGGCTATGCTGCCTTCAACATAAAAGAAGCCAAAGAAGCAGCACAAGCTTTGGGCGGTTATCCGCTAGTAGTAAAAGCTCAGATTCACTGCGGGGCAAGAGGTAAAGCTGGCGGTGTAAAAATAGTTAAATCAGATGAGGAACTAGAGATATTTTCAGAATCTATACTTGGTAAAGTGCTAAAAACCGTTCAATGTCCAAGCGGTAAGTTAGTTTCAAGGCTTTTGATAGAAAAAGCAACACCCATAGAAAAAGAGTTTTACCTTAGTATAACGCTAGATAGGTCAAACTCAAAAATACTCGTAATGGCCTCTAAAGAAGGTGGTATGGAAATAGAGGAGTTATCCAAGGAAAAACCAGACGCCATAATAAAAGAGTATGTAGACCCAGCCCTTGGTATAATGCCTTATCAAGCTAGGAAGCTTTCTTTTGAGCTCGGTTTGAATCCATCTTTATTTGGTAAAATAGTTACAAAGCTATATCAAGCCTATATGGATTTGGATGCCTCTTTAGTAGAAATAAATCCTTTGGTGCTTACAAAAGACGGTAATATAGTACTTTTAGATGCCAAAATAGAGATAGATGACAACGCAGCTTTTAGACACAAAGATATAGAAGAATTAGAAGATATAACCCAGATAGACCCTCTTGAAGTAGAAGCCAAGAAATACGGCCTAAACTATATAAAGTTAGATGGAAATATAGGATGCATGGTAAACGGTGCTGGTCTTGCTATGACCACTATGGACATAATAAAACTTGCAGGTGGCGCGCCAGCAAACTTTTTGGACGTAGGTGGCGGAGCATCTGTGGAGCAAATATCAAATGCTTTTAGAATTTTAACTTCTGACGAAAACGTCAAAGCTGTTTTTATAAATATATTTGGTGGAATACTAAGATGCGATAGACTTGCCCAAGGGCTTATAGAAGCTGCAAAAATAGTAAATGTCAAAATACCGGTGGTTGTAAGGTTAGAAGGCACAAACGTAGAAGAGGGAAGAAAACTTCTAAAAGAATCAGGATTGAACTTTGAAAGCGCTTTAGATATGTGGGACGGCGCTCAAAAAGCTATAAAACTTGCACAGTAAAGGAGGTTTATAGACATGTCTATATTGGTAAACAAAGATACAAAAGTGGTGGTACAGGGCATAACTGGTAAAGAGGGTTCTTTCCACGCCATACAATGTAAAAATTACGGTACACAAGTAGTAGCTGGTGTTACACCTGGTAAAGAGGGTATAGACGTAGACGGTATACCAGTGTTCAACACAGTAGAAAACGCAGTAAAAAATACAAAAGCAAATTGCTCATTGATATTTGTACCGCCTCCTTTTGCAGCAGACGCTATAGTAGAAGCTGCAGATGCTGGCATTGAACTTATCATATGTATAACAGAAGGAATACCGGTAAAAGATATGATACCAGTGAAGTACTATCTTAAGAAAAATTATCCAAACACAAAACTAATAGGCCCAAACTGCCCAGGCGCTATAACACCAGATGAAGCAAAGGTTGGAATAATGCCAGGGCACATATTTAAAAAAGGAAACGTAGGCATAGTCTCAAGAAGTGGTACTTTGACTTATGAAGCAGCTTTTCAACTATCAAATTTAGGCATAGGTCAATCTAGCGCTATAGGGATAGGCGGTGATCCTGTACATGGTTTATCTCACAAAGATGTTATAGCTCTTTTTAATGAAGACGAAGAAACAAAGGCTATCCTTATGATAGGTGAAATAGGAGGAACCTCTGAAGAAGAAGCGGCAGAATACATAGCCTCAAACGTTAAAAAACCAGTATTTGCTTACATAGCTGGTATTACAGCACCACCAGGTAAAAGAATGGGACACGCTGGGGCTATTATAAGCGGTGGTAAAGGTACCGCAGATTCAAAGATGAAAGCTTTAAAAGAGGCTGGCGTAACCGTAATAGAAAATCCTGCTTTCATAGGTAAAGTTATAGCTGATGCTATATCATGACAAAAAAGATAGCAGAAATTAACATTTTGGTATATTATAATATGACTATTTCAAAGGAGGTATTTTATTATGGCAAAAATCGTTAAAACGATAGTTGACCCAGATTTATGCACAGCTTGCGAGGTGTGCTATGATAGGGTTCCAGAGATATATAAAAACCGCGGAGACGGTATAGCCGAGGTAGTAAAATCGGATGTACCGCCAGAACTTCAAGACGCGGTTTTGGAAGTAACCGATGAGTGCCCAAGCGGCGCTATCACCACAGAAGTAATAGAAGAATAATTTACCCTACGGAGGGTTATTAACATAGAGATATATTTTGTAGGCACGGCCGGCGGCCGTGTTTCTACTTTTAAATATATAAGAAAATCAGGTGGTTTCTTAATAAAAGCCAAAAATACCACAGCACATATAGACCCAGGGCCTGGAGCCTTTTTAAATATACTGCCGCTAGGTTTTAAGCCATGGGATATGGATATATTTATACTCTCTCATATACATTTGGATCATTCGGCAGATATAAATACTATGATAGAATCGGCCAAAGTCGGTTCAAAAGAAAAAAATAAAGAAATAGCCATAGGAGCTCCAGAAGATGCCTTCCATGGAAGTTCCAAGGTTTTGTTAGATTTTATATTAAAAAAAACAGAAAAACAGTTTATCTTTAAGGAAGACTCTAGCTATATATGGAAAGATATAAAAATCGATGTGCTTAGAAAACATACCCATCATGGAGCTATTACTTATGGCTTAGTATTCAACGAGAAAATAGCCTATCATCCTTGCGCAAAATTTGAACCAGACATAGTAAAACATTATCCTAAAAATATAGATTTGCTTATATTAAACACAACATTCTATAGAAAAAGAGAAAATATAGACCATCTTTGCAAAGATGATGTAATAGAAATATTAAATATAGTAAAACCAAAGAGGGCCATCATCACACATTTTGCTTTGGACATGCTTGAAGCTGGTCCAGAAAATGTAGCAAAAGAAATAGAAGAAAAAACATACATACAAACAATGGCTGCTTTTGATGGTGCTAAAATATTATTATGAACGATTTATTTAAAAAGCTGTCAAACCAGAAAGTGCTCACTGTTATAGCAATAGTTTATGGGCTTTTAGTGGTAATACTAAAACCTTATACGTCCAACTCTCAGTTTATTTTTGGTGTTATAACAGAAACAATACTAATAGGTGTTATTATATTTCTAGACTTATTCAAGAAATAAAAAGAGAGGGTGATTTATGAGAACAATAGCTTTTGTATCTGCCGTTATTTTAGTAAGTATAGTGTTGTATTTTCTTACTAGGAAAAGAGAATACCTTTACTACACCAAAAAGGGAAAATTATGGTTAGGATTTGCTGGGGTTGCAGTCATAACTATGATGGATGAGCTTACTAGTATATTTTATGCACCAGGCGAAGCTTTTAGGTACATAGGTTATAAGTCCATTACATATCTTTCTCTTACATCGCTATTGATATTTTTATACTCTCTAACGATGACAGAGATAGCAGAGATACTAGAAAACAACAAGATAAAAGGCGGCGGGGTCTATAGTTTTTCTTATTTTGTATTTGGTGCTACGGCATCTTTCATAGCAGCTGGCTCTATAATAGTAGATTATGTAAACACAGCAGTAATGTCTTCAATAAGCGCTGTAGAAAATTTAAACTTCTTTTTTCATTGGCCTCTTGTATTTAAACTTGGTTTAGAGCTTTTGATAATATGGCTTATAGCTGGATTAAATCTCATAGGAGCAAGAGAAAATGCAAAGGTCACATATACTCTATTTGCAATAACAGCATATATACTTACAATTTTGGCTTTTTTGGGTATATCTGAATTAGACCATGCACAGATAAACAAAATCGTAACATCTTATAAAACTACACTATCCCAAGATTTTCTTACCCTTGATCCGATAAAAACCATAGAACTTATATCTATAGGCTTTGGTTCAACAATCTTAGCGTATTCAGGCATAGAATCTGTATTGCAAACTCACAAACTTGTGGAGAGCTGGAGAACCATATATAAAGCTTATATAATGCTTGGATTAACAGTAGGGATATTTACACCTTTAATAGGCACATTGGCTTTAGCAAGGGTAGAGAACCCATTGGATCACGTAGATGATCTTATAACTTACTACTCTAAACTTGTAGGCACGAATATAATGGCTATAGCGGTAGTTATACTTGCTTCCTTGACCCTTGCTTTTGCTGTAAACACTGCTTTGGTAGGCGCCACAGAACTAATATCCACAATGGCTGACAACCATAAATCTTATTGGATATCTGCCACCAACAGGTTTCACGCTCATTACCGCATAATCATATTTATGAGTTTATTTTTCTCCTTTATAGTGCTCATAACCCAAGGAAACCAAGACATAGTTGCTGATATGTACGCCATAGGGCTTATAGCAACGTTTGTTATAAACACAGGCACTATAATACTTTATAAAATTGTTAGAGGGAATGCGCAAACCAGAGAATATAGAACAGGTATATTTAGAAATTTAATACTATTTATAGTGTTTTTATCAACGTTTATATATATAGTTATCCACAAGCCCTACGGCACAGCAATGTGGACATTTGTAGTACTGTTTTTCATCATAGCTGGTAATATTGTAACCAGAATAAAAACCACTGAAGAAGAAGAAAAGATAGCCCAGATAGATAAATACGCCGACGTAATAGATTATATAGGCTCTTTACCGAAAGATAAACCAATTCATATTTATTTTAGAAGGCCTTCTGAAAATGTTCACGAAATAGGCGACAATATGATATATATAACATTTTTCTTTCTAAGGCAAAAAAGACCACCTAAGAAGCTTTTTAAAAGTCACTTTATATTGCCAGTAAATGCTTTTTGGGGTATAGGCTACAGCTCTAAGAAACTGTTAGAGGACATAAACAACCAATATCCAGATAAAATTTTCAACATACATTTTGGATGGCCTTTGTCTTCTTGGTTTGAGCGCATTTTTACAGGTGTTATGGTATACAACATACTACAATTGCCAAAGCAATTTCCAAACTGGAACTTCTTCATAGAATATAGGGCAGGCACTTATAAGCCTAAAAAATGATAGACTATACCTTAGCTTTTTTATCGTCGGTTGTAGCCGGTGGTATAAACGCAGTAGCCGGAGGGGGTACTCTTATCAGCTTTCCAACCCTTGTAGAGCTTGGCGTACCTCCAAAGATTTCAAATACCACAAATACAGTAGCTTTATGGACCGGTTCTTTGCTGGGGGCGATAGGCTATAAAAACTATCTAAAAGAAGCCTTACCTACCATAAAAAAACTATTGATACCCTCCATAATAGGAGGTATATTGGGCGGATATTTACTTTTATATACATCTCAAAAAGCTTTTAATTTTATAGTACCTTTCCTAATACTTTTTGCCACAATACTATTTAGCTTTGGACCGAAAATATCAAAGTTAACAAATCACATAAAGCCTAAATACGTATTTTTAATACAGCTTTTAACAGCAATTTACGGTGGATACTTTGGAGCAGGCATGGGCATAGTGATGCTTGGAAGTATTACAGCAATAGGAATAAGCGATATACATATAGCAAACGCTGTAAAAAATACTTTAGCATTTTTGATAAATTTAAGTGCAGCCGTGTTATTTTCTCTATACGGTAAAGTAGAATGGCACTATGCAACGCTTATGATGATAGGATTTGCTATAGGAGGGCTGTCTTCATCTTTAGTTTCTCAAAAAATAGACAGAAAGTATATTAGGCTTTTAATAAATATAATAGGTTATCTTTTAACTGTGTATTATTTTATAAAAATTTATATAATATGAGTTTAAAAGCGTTAATGTATCATAATATAGGAAAACCACCAAAAGAAGCTAATTTAAAAAGCCTGTATACAAACCCTAAGCTGTTTGAAAGACAAATAAAAACCCTAAAAATGTTAGGATTCACAAGTATAACTTCAAATGAGATATTAGATTTCCTAAACGGTAAAGACTTTAAAAAAAGAGTATGCATAACCTTTGACGATGCTTACAAAGATATATTTGAAAATGCACTACCAATATTAAAAAAATACAACTTTAAAGCAATTATATTTGTGCCTGTTTCTCTTGTAGGAGATTACAACAGATGGGATTTTGAGAGGGTAAAGGTAAAAAAACCAATAGCCTGTTGGGAAGATATAAGACAGGCATTGAAAGAGGGTTTTGAGGTGGGCTCTCACACTATGACACATAAAGCTTTAACCGACCTTGACGATAAAAGCCTAAAGCAGGAGCTAGAACTATCCAAAAAAATATTAGAAGATAAGCTTGGGATAGAAATAACAACATTTTGTTATCCTTACGGAGATTACGACGATAGAGTTGCCAATGCAGTAAAGGAGGCCGGTTATAAATTGGCTTTTAGTGTGAACTCTGGACATATACAAAAAGGTGATAACCCTTACATATTAAAAAGACTTCACATGAGACACAATACAAATGTTTTTAGGCTTTTACTAAAATTATCTATCTTATATAGATAAGCTCCCTCCTTCCCATTCAACATATAAAGATAATTTAGGCTAGACTTCTTATTTTCTCAATCTTAACAGGTATAGTATTTCTAGCAGTAGCGCCTGTCACAAAATCTGTAAGCACATGTCCTTTTGGACGCACTGGGTCTTGAATACCGAGCATATTTATGTTTACGCCAGTTTGACGTAGTGGCATAGCTGGTAGCTTTTTATTGTTTATATATATAGTATCTGCACCCTCAGCCAACCTTCCAAGCCCATGCTCTATGCCTATAGTCCCAGGCATTATACCTTCCTTTACTCTAACAATACCTATTATATATTGACCGAAAGGATTTGACACTTTTACCAAATCCCCATACTTTATCCCAAACTCTTTGGCAGTTTTAGAGTTTATATCTATGTAAGTAGAAAGCTTTATATCTCTTAGCTTATCAGAAGAGGCGTTTGGCGATGATAACACGTTTGACTTATAACCAAAGGCTATGAGAGAGAACTGGTTTCTATCTACCTTTGTCCAAAGACTAGAACCATCCGCACATATAGGCCCTTCTATATATTTTGGCACTCCATGGTAATATTCACCAGTTATAGCATCTTTGGTAGTTCCAAGCTCTTCATTATATATATTTAGCATTTTTTTGTATTTATGATTTACGTATATACCATCATACGCTGTCTCGTAAGGAGCGTATCTACCTCCTCTAC
>JAGDWZ010000036.1:29168-33663 GCA_023269915.1 Hydrogenobaculum sp.
TTTACGTATATACCATCATACGCTGTCTCGTAAGGAGCGTATCTACCTCCTCTACTCATGATAGTAGCCACTTTACGCCAATTGTTGCCATTTATGGATTTTAAAAGCGGTACCCAATTGGTGAGACCAGCAAGCTCTATATCCTCGTCTGTAGCATCTGGCACTGGAGTTTCCTGCATTGCTAAGTTTTCAAAAGCCCTTAAATAAAAATCATGAGGTCTATGCAAAGGATATGTTTTGCCGTCTTTTCCTTTTATAGCGTTGTCTCCAAAACCAGGTAGATTTAGAGCTTTACCAAGCTCTATAAAAAAGCTTTCGGCGTAAACAGCTTCACCGTTTTTAAACTTTGCATTCGGGCTTTCTATGGCGGGATACCTTATTGTGGTTATTTTTGTAAGATAAGCACCCCAAGGAGCCATGGCCCCCCACTCTTCGTACAACACGTTATCCGGTACGATATAGTCTGCGTATGTGCTTGTTTCGTTTATAAATGGGTCTATAGCAATGAAAAGAGGTATCTTTTTAGGATCTTTCAAATATTCTATTACGTTTGAAAAGCCAGACTGAGCGTAAGCTGGATTTGAATTGACCGTTATAAGTGCTTTTAAAGAATAAGGATATCCATGGGCAGAAGACGCTATCCAATCAGACTCAATAGCATTTGAAAAGGGATACCATTTGTCTTTTGCAGGATATGGATTTAACCCCTGTGCTTTTTTATTCTTATACTCAGTAGTATCTTGATATTTAAATCCAGCCCTATCTATACGAACCCCATGAGTTTTCACCTTCCCATCGTAATCAAGAAGGTCATAAACTGGTCCTTTGTAGGCATCGTAAGCACCGCCTTTTATAGCCATACCACCTTTATAGTTCATATTGCCTACCATAGCACCAAGCATAGCCACAGCATAAGCGGCATACATGCCTACAGTGTTCATAGCCCCACCATGTATATCTGTGGTAGCCTTTCTACCATAGGAAGTAAATTCTTTAGCTATTCTTACGATGGTTTCTTTTGGCACACCGCACATTTGAGAATATTCATCTAACGAATATTCAAAAGCTGCTTCTTTCAAAAGCTGAAAAGCACTTTTCACATGATAGGTTTTTCCATTTAAACTAACTTGCTGATCTACGAACAAAACAGCAGTTCTCACATTTTTGGCATTTTGGAGAGAATTAGTGGCTGCATCTATGACATACGGGTCACCGTTGGCGTCTCTTAGGATTTTGCCGTAGTCTTCTCCTTGGTCTTGTATAACAAGGTGAGTGGCGTTTGTGTAGCTTACTTCGTTGGCAGCTTTCATGGCTTCTTCGCTTGGTATAGATAAATACGGAGCGTTGTAGAGATTGTTTTCTATAATGTATCTGAAAAGACCCATAACGAAAGCTAAGTCTTGACCTGGATAAATAGGTACCCATTCGTATTTTGCGCCTATTGACATATTGTCGGTATTTACCGCTGTCGGAGTTACCACCACTATCTTTTTTAGAGGCCCTTCGGTCCTAGCCCTTGCTAAAAGTTTGCCCTGACGTTTGAACGGGTTTCCAGCTTGGGCTGGTGCTGTACCTATGGATAATATATATTCTGTATTGTCAAAATCTGGTTTGGCGTGAGGAAGCTTCTTAAAATCACCAAAGTAAGCTGCTTGACCTATCCTCATTGCAAGACCGCACATTGAAGTGTGCCCAGAAAAGTTAACAGTACCAAAAGCTTTAACAAACCTATGCACTATAAACGTTTTTCTACCATCATCATTTGTACCAAGGATACCAAGTTGATTTGATTTTGGACCATATTCAGGATTGTTTGGATCTATGGGCGTGTTAATGTCTCTTATGCTTTTAAGACCTTCTACAAATCCTTCTCCAAATAAATTACCGCCGTTTACAATCTCTTGAATAAGTTGCTCTGGCTCTATTTCTACCCATCTATGAGAACCCCTCGGACCAACTCTTTTTAAAGGTTTTGTAACTCTATATCTGGTGTAAAGCTTATCAAATACTACATTTCCTCTGGCGCAAACCGTGGAACGGTTTTTAAGACCAGACTCATCTATGCCAGACACCCAAAAGATACTTTCTTTTATAGGCTTATCGTAAGGAAGCCATGGGTCTGAAGAAAGCAAATTGTAAGGGTTTCCAAAAACTCTTACAACTTTTCCAGTTTTTTTGTCAACCTTAATACGCACACCACACTGGGTAGTACAACCTATGCAAACGGTATTGGCGTAATAATAATCTTTGTTTACAACATAATTGCCGTTTTCGTTGGTAGGGGTTTTAGTTTTTAACAATTCTGGCAAATGTACGTTGCCATATATAGGAAATCTTGGTTTTGGACCTCTTCTTCCAAAGGTAAAAAGATATTTAAATGTTTTCAAATATCCTAAAGCCATAGTACCAAGGCCGGCGGCCGATACGCCTAAAAGAAACTTTCTACGAGTAGTGTTCATCCTTTAACCTCCTTACCAAAGCCTTTGTACAAGTCATCTGCGTGGGGCAACAAAGCTATAGTAGCCGCTAAAAGCCCTATAATGCCACTCCAGTTTGCTATCAAAGATTGTAAGCTGTTATGTCCAAATATAGGCATAGTGTAAGTAAGAAAACCACCTATCATTTTAGGAAAACTTTGTCCACCTATCACTAGGCTGTATTTGAAATACCAAGCTCCAAAAGCTGCTAAAGCACCAGCTATAAACATGAAGAAAGCAGATTTTTTAAATCTACTAAAAGCCATTATCATAGGCACAAACAAGAATAAACCTAAATCAAATACCAATATACCAATTAGGTCTTCTTTAAAATAAGCTCTCATATAGTATTTTGTAATGCCACTAAAGGCGAGGCTAAAAGAGTACCAGAATAGGTCTAAAATTAATTCGCCTACAATAGCCCAAGCCATTATATTGGCCACGGCAGCTATATCGTCTCTATCTATTTCTTTACCCATAAGCTTTTGATATATAGGATAAAAAAACAATACAAACCCAGAACCAGACACCAAAGCAGACATGAGCATAACAAGAGGAAGTGCTGGAAAATGTACGAGCGGGAAAGCCACCAATATTCCTACGATGTAACCTGTATAAAATTCAACACCAATACCAAACAAAAGACCTATCGCACCAAGATAAAATAATATCTTCCTATCTTTTTTGATGGCTTCTTCTGTTAATTCCAATCTATTTAGCGTTAAAAGCTTAAAAACTAACTTCAACCTATTGTCTTCAACGCTATGGTATAAGTTTACGAAGAATGGTCTATAGTAAGCTATCAAGCTAAGCAAAGAAAGTATCGTATAAGTAGTTAACAGTATAACACCCCACTTCATGGGAGATGTTGGGAAGTGAGACCATCCGTATAAAAATACGTGGATCATTCTGCCGGGTTGTTTTAAATCGTCTACCAAGTTTAAAGGGGCTATTGCTATGAAAGAGAATGCTATCAAAAGGCACATGCTCGCTAATCTTTTAAATTTTTCTATACCAAACACAGCGTAAAGACTGTATATAAAGAAAGCCCCAACGCTTATACCACCTGTCCAAAAATAGTTTGGTATGTTGACACCCCATGGTCTAGAAGGTGTAATGGAAGAGGCAAACACCAAAATCTTGTGATAAGTATCAAGCATCATGTTTGTAATCCTCCACATTTACTATATCTTGAAGTGGCTTTAAAATCATCCACTCGGACTCTTCAGATTTTATCTTATAGTACTCTCTCGCTAAGTCATCCAAGCTCTCAAAGTTTGTAGGTGGTGTATCTTGAAGTTCCCCGTAGAGATTTATGTAAAACACATTCGGTATAGTACCTTGTTCTGGTCTTAAAACATTTACTGGATATGTTCTTATAAGCCTTGAAACTTCGCTGTTTGGATCGTTTAAATCTCCAAATATTCTAGCTCCGCCCACACAAGATTCTACGCAAGCGGGCAACATACCATTGTCTACTCTATGAGCACAGAAGGTGCATTTATCAGCTACATGATATCTGTCATTCATAAATCTTTTATCGTAAGGGCATGCATTCACACAGTATCCACATCCCCAGCATATAGTGTTATCAACAACCACTATACCATCTTGCCTTTTGTAAGTGGCTCCAGTTGGACAAACGGGAACGCAAGGAGGATTTTCGCAGTGATTGCATAGCTGCGGTAAAAAAACCTTTCTCACATTAGGAAATGTACCGACTTCATACTCAGGTACGTATGTTCTATATTGATCTGTAGGCACATCGTTTTCTATAACACAAGCGGAAGTACATGCTTGACAACCTATGCATTTTCTTAAGTCCATTACCATTGCAAATTTTTTGCCTTTTTGCCCAATCCACTGGGGATTGTTTTCTTCTCTGCCGGGAATTGTTAGCATAGGAGGTATTTCCATAGCCTCAGCGGCTTTTTCGGATGCTACTATGCCAATAGCAGCACCTATAGCCTTAAAAAAACCTCTTCTATCCATATGTTAAACCTCCAGAACAATTTAAA
>JAGDWZ010000036.1:33763-36078 GCA_023269915.1 Hydrogenobaculum sp.
ATACAAGAACCAATCCAAGCACAACTCTGCCCATTCTATCCCACATAGCCATATTTTTCTGCATCTTACACCTCCTTTTGAAGGAAATATAAAAAAATATTTAAAAAAGTCAATGACTTTATAATTCTACGATAATCTTCAATATACGTCTTCTATCGCTATCTATAATTTTAAACTTTAGCTTATCTATATTGACAACTTCATTTCTTTGCGGTATTCTACCAAGATAATAAGTAATGTAACCAGATACCGTAGTGTAAGGACCCGGTGGTAAATCTATACCTACAACCCTAGAAAATTCATTTATTTCTAGTTTTCCGTCCACAAGCCATTTATCTTTTGCTATTTCTCTTAAAAGCTGGTCCTCTTTTCTAATATCATCAGACATTTGACCCACAATTTCTTTTAATACATCTTCCAACGTAATAATCCCAAGTATCACTCCTCTTTCGTCCACAACAGCCCCTATGTGTTCCTTTTTTCTTTTAAACTCTTGCAAAACATCTTTTAAAAAGGAGAACTCCGAGAAAAGCTGTATTGGTCTTATAGATATCCCTATAGGTGTATTTGGATCTTTATCTATTATGTCAAAAGCCCTGATATAACCAAGTATATCGTTTACGGTATTTCTAAAAACAGGCAACCTAGAATAACCGCTTGATTTCATTTGATAAATAGCTTGTTCCACCAGTGCCCCTTCTTCTATCATCGCCACTTCGTATATAGGCCTTACTATCTCACCAGCCCTTCTTTCTTTAAAAGAAACTATATTTGATAGAATAAGAGATTCAAACTTGTCTACATCTAACTCCTTTGATATAATCCTCAAGATGGTACTTCTACTAACGTGCGTATGTGGCTTGGACATATACTTAAAAAATATGTGTTTTATGGCTTTTGATAAATAAGAAGCAAATCCAAATAAAAATCTAAGCTTATACAAGATAAATATAACAGGTAATATCACTTTGTCAGCATATTTTTGAAAAATTATCTTGGGTATTATCTCACCAAATACTATAGTTAAAATCACAAGGCTTTCAGAAAAAAGCACATAAGTATGCTTTAAAATAGGTATATCCTGAGATATATCAAAAAGCATCAACGTGTAAAGACTTGCAGCAAAAACTATACTTATAGTATATCCAAATAGCGTAAAGGTTAAAAACTCCTCTTGATTTTTTAAAAACCTAGATACAATGTCTTTATAAGGACTGTTTGTCTTTTTTGCAATAGCATCAAGCCTTGATTTGTTGGACGATAAGATAGCCATCTCGGAACCAGAGAAAAAGCCTTCAAGCAAGATAAAAAATATTATCCCAAGTATGTAGCCTATAAGCTCCATCAAAAATCTCTTTTGACGGTTTTTTCTATAAGCTCCATTAGTTTATCTGTTATAGGATATAAAGAAAGTTCTCTTTTTACTTCTTCTAAAAGCCCAAAAGCAAGCTCTTTAGTACGCTCTACTCCGCCTTTTTCAATCACCGTATCTATGATTTTATCAAGCTCTTCTTGAGATGGATTTTGAGATACAAGCACTTTGCGAAGAAGCTCTTTATCTATTTTATCTAACACAGATATAACTGGGTATGTTACCTTTCCCTCTTTTAAGTCGCTTCTTGATGGTTTCCCTAATTTTTGACTGTCTACTTCATAATCAAGGGCATCGTCTATAAGCTGAAAAGCTCTACCAAGCTTTAAACCGATATCAAAAAATTTTTCGTATTCTTCATAGTTTGATATCAGAGCACCAACTCCAAAACAAGCCCCTATAAGGTATGCGGTTTTACCATCTATGATGTCAAAATATGTTTTTTCATCTATTATAGAACCTATACTTTTAAGCTCTAAAAGTTGCCCCTCCGCCATTCTCATAACAGCTTTTGATAAGATGTCTATCATCTTTTGGTTACCGTAGTTAGCATATAAAAATAGGGCTTTAGCATAAAGATAATCTCCGGTAAGCACCGCCACTTCGGTACCAAAAACTTTGTTTACAGAAGGTTTTCCTCTTCTTGAGTCAGCTTTATCTACCACATCATCGTGAAGCAAAGAGGCTATATGTATATACTCTATACCGCATCCAAGAATTACAGCCTTATCTATATTACCACCAAGGCTTTCCACCAAATAAACCAGCAAAAGCGGTCTAATCCTCTTACCACCAGCTTCTATAATAGAGTTTCCAGCTTTTAGTATAGTATCTACAGAACTATCTAAATTTTCGCTAAGGGCAGTCTCTATCCTATTTTTAACGCTGTCTAAACTACTTTGCCTCGTCATACTGTTATTAGTTTATCATATTTTTATGAAAT
>JAGDWZ010000044.1:0-2487 GCA_023269915.1 Hydrogenobaculum sp.
TAATAACTAACACAAGAAGCGCACACATCAAAGCTTCTAAGGGATAGATAAGCTTCTATGTCGGAAGAAAGCCCTATTATAGCTTTTTGAGCTGGATTAAGTTCTTCGTCGTAATAGCTTCCTAAGTTCCATAAAGTAGGGGTAATAATGTTGTAATCTCTTATGAAGCCCTCTTCTATCTTTATTTTATGTATAAGTGTGCCTCTTGCCGCCTCTACTATTCCTATACCTTCCCCGGTAAATGTTTCTTTTACACTTGGCTTTGTGTAAGAAGGTTCATTTATATTTATTTTTTCTAAGGCGTCTTTTATCAAAAGGCTTAACTTTATTATTTCATCAACTCTTGCTAGCACTCTTACAAATAGAGAATCCCCAAGCTTTTTTAAAAGCCCTATAAACAAAGGATTTGAGGAGTTTATCTCTCTTGCCAAAGGGCCTGTTTCAAAATATTTTTCGTTGTAGACCGCACCAGTAATTTCTTTGAATTTTTTAAACTCATGCTCTTTTGTGTTCACGTTTTTAATATAAAAAGGCTCTTTTATACCGTTTTCAAAAACCGATGACTCTACATACCCCTCTATATAACCTCCAGTGATAAACCTCCCGTAAGAAATGCCTTTATGTAAAAGTCCAAGCCTTTTGGATAGAACTATAAAATCCCCAACATCGCCTTTGGCGTGGTTTAATAGGTCGTTTTCTGATAATGACATGTAATTGTCTATGGGTATTCCTATTAGGTAAGTTTCTATGCTTTTTAAAAGATTAGTGCAAAAACTTTTTGCAACGCCTATATCGTAAGAAGAAAAATCAGCGGTTATACCACCTGGTAAAGCGTAAGAGCTATGAGGCCACTGACCGCCGAAAATGGCTATTATCTTTATCGGATAGTTGCTTATAGCGATGCCCCGTTTCCACTTTTCACCTTCAAATGGAAGATAATCTTTCATGTCTGAACTTAACTTTGGCATTTCTGACATAAAATATGCGTAAAACCATCTTATATGGTTTTGGACAATTTCAGACAGAAGCGTTATATGCCTTGTGAGCTTGGCTTTTTGAGATACGCTAAAGCTTATATTTTCGTTTTGATAAGCGTTTTCTATGGCTTTTACAGAGGCTATTAGATGCGCATGTCCACATATACCGCATACTCTTGGAGTTAGTATCACACTATCAAGGTAAGGTTTGTTTTTTAATATGTTGCTAAAATCTCTATAAGATGTGCCTAAAATACGTGCGTTGATTATCTTGTCTTTAGAATATTCTAACTTTAGCTCTACTTCCCCTTCTAATCTGTTTAGAATGGTTTTTGTGATTTTCATTAGAGCTTATTTTTCAGTCTATCTGGGGTAAAGGTCTTTGCTATACCAGAAAGGAGGATATAGCCTCTTTTTGATACGCCTATGGGTAAATCCTTTGGTAGACCCATCATCTGCTCTGTCTTTAACATGTTTTCTCTTGGAAAATCAAACTCCGTACAACCAACACAAGGGGTGCCAACCCTCGTTTTTGAGCTTACGCCGTTCCAAAGTATTTTGTTGCACGAAGAATGGGTTAGTGGTCCTCTACAGCCAAGCTCGTAAAACAAACAGCCTTCTTTTGTACCAAACTCTTTTGACTCTACCTTCCATTCAAAATATTCATTTCTTAAACATCCGTTGTGGGTAAGATATTTAAAAATATCTTTTGGCCTGTTGAACTCATCTAGCTCTATATTTTTATCCTCCAACAAAGAGCTTATCACATAAAATATCCATTCTGGATGGGCTGGGCATCCTGCTATGTTTATAACTGGGTATGAAGATTTTGATAAGAAAGTTTTTCCTAAAAGCCCACCAAACTCTTTAAATCTAAACTGAAGCCCTGTAATATGAATGTTTGATTTTGCATGCACACCGCCAAAAGAAGCGCAATCTCCAAGTGCTACTACGTATTTGGCTTTTGAGGATAAAATCTTTACAATGTTTGGAAAACTATGAGAACAAATATGCCTTATGGATTTTCCTATAGCACCTTCTACTATCAAGATATCTAACTCTTTTTCATCTTTTAACAAGAGCCTAACGCTCTCTTCAAGGGATTTATCAGATAGAGGATGATAAAGTATTTCTATTTTTTCAAATAAATGCTGGTGCTCCATGCACAAAAACGACTGGGTATTTGCTCCGCAAGAAAGTCCCTGTATCCAAAGAAGCGTCTTCATGCTTTTAAAGCCATATATATATTTTCCGATATGTAAGGCCCGTAATAGTCTAAATCGTTGTCCAAAACCCCTTCGTAGTATAAAAACACTATACCGCCTATTGAGCCCATCATAGTAGAAAAAGCCGTGAAAAATTCTTGGTTTCTAAGCTCTTTTTTCTCAACGCCGTCAGAGAGAAGTATCATAGTTTCTGTTATGATGTCTTTTACGCATGTAAATCCTTCGCACCCATCTTTAAAAACTTCTCTATTTACTAAAAAAACTTTTAGAAAATAGTTCATGAG
>JAGDWZ010000044.1:2587-4660 GCA_023269915.1 Hydrogenobaculum sp.
CATCTTTAAAAACTTCTCTATTTACTAAAAAAACTTTTAGAAAATAGTTCATGAGCTCTGGTTCATTTTTTGCGATATCAAAAAAATTTTTAACAAAAAGCTCTATCTTCTCTTTTGTGCTTATGTTTAAGGAGTTTATATAAGAGAGTTTTTCTCCTACAAGCTTTGAAACTGTAAGCATTGTTTCTTTTGCAAGCTCCTCTTTTGATTCAAAGTAATTGTAGATGTTGCCTACGCTCATACCCAAAGCGTTTGCTATATCTGGGATAGTGGTATTGTAATAGCCATTCTTAGCAAAAAGCTCACAGGCTACTTTTATAATTTGATTTCTCTTTTCGTCTTTTGTCCTTGGCATGAAAAATATAATATAATGAAAATTTATGAAAGTTGAAAGGATATGCATAACCATACCAAAAGACCTTTTGGAATACATAGATAAAAGGGTAGAACAATCTTATTCGTCTAGGTCGGAATTTATAAGAGATTTGGTAAGAGAGGCCATGATAGAAGAAAAATGGACAAGCGAGGATGATGAGCTAATAGGTGTTATTGTTGTAATGTATGACCATCACAAGAGAGAGCTAACCCAAAAAATGCTTGATATCCAACATGATCACTATGTGAATATACTTTGTACCACCCACATACATATTGACCACGATAATTGCTTGGAAACTATTATGGTAAAGGGCACGAAAAATACTATAATAGACACGCTACATTCAATAGCTGGGCTTAACGGGGTAAAATTTGCAAAACTTACAAAAGTATCAATAGTATAATATATATCATATTACTTTTTTTCAAAAAATATTATAATAAATGATAATTCATTCATAAAGAGGATGATGTGAGAAAAAGTAAAAAAGCAAAGCTTATGCTGTTGGGGCTTATTGGTTTTAACGGGCTCGTCTGGAGCTTGTTTGTGGTAAACTTTTACAGCGTACCTGGACTTTTAGCTATAGGTGGCATGGCATATCTTTTTGGGCTAAGGCATGCCTTTGATGCAGATCATATAGCGGCCATAGACAACGTTACAAGGAAGCTTGTCCAAGACCAGAAGGACGCTAGTAGCGTTGGATTTTTCTTTTCTCTTGGGCACTCAAGCGTTGTGATAGGCCTTTCTTTGGCTCTTGTTTTTGCTACAAAAGCTGTAAAAGAATCTATACCCACTTTACAAAGCGTAGGCAACGTTGTTGGTACTCTAATATCTGCTTTTTTTCTCATATTGATAGGGGTCTTAAATATATTTATATTTAAAGCCTTATACGACATATACAAAATGTATAAAGAATCTTCTTCAGAGTATCAAGAAGAATTAAACAAAACCTTCAATGAGCTTTTGAACAAAAGAGGTTTTATGGGTAGGGTTTTTAGTTTTTTATACAAAAAAATAGACGCCCCTTACAAGATGTACATAGTAGGGTTTTTGTTTGGGCTTGGCTTTGATACTGCTACAGAGATTGCGATACTTGGTATATCGGTGGCTTTGGCAAAAACAAACATGGATATATGGGGCATATTGTTGTTTCCTCTTCTTTTTACCGCCGGTATGACGCTTATGGACTCTTTTGACTCTCTTATTATGAACAACATATACTTTTGGACAAACAACGACCCCTTAAGAAGACTCTCTTTCAACTTGGTTATCACAGGAGCAAGCGTTTTTATAGCGCTTTTTATAGGTACCCTTGAACTTTTACAGATTTTGACCCAAGAGCTTATGCCAAAAGCCTATTTTACAGCTTTTATAAACGGTATACCCTTGGGTAAAGTGGGTATATTTATTGTGCTATTTATGATATTTACATTTTTAGGAGCGTTTATTTTTTATGGAAAAGCTTCAAGACAAAATATTTATCATACTGAAAACATAAATTAAAAATATATTGAGATTAAGTATCAAAAATTTGAAATTTTATTTAAAATTTTGTTAGGAGGATACTATGAAAAAAGTGTTGTTGGCGGTATGTATGTTCTCTGTAGCAAGCGAAGCAGAAACCCTCCCTCCCTGGTTTCCCCAATTCTTAGGAGCAAAAGCAACCTTTGTAGGTCAGTACTCTACAAACTTTA
>JAGDWZ010000022.1 GCA_023269915.1 Hydrogenobaculum sp.
TGATAATCAAAGTGTGCCATAACTGTGCTATCTTAAGTTTACAATAATCAAATCAGTTTGGCAATACTATTTATACACAAATTGCACATAGAGAGTTTTTATAATAAACAACAAGTTTACAATTGATTTACAAGGATTTTGAAAGGATTAAAACGGAGAGAGAGGGATTCGAACCCTCGGTGGGCATAAACCCACAGGTGATTTCGAATCACCCGCTTTCGACCACTCAGCCATCTCTCCTAAAAGATATTATACAAAGTTTTGGGGATTTTGATATAATAATAGATTAAACTGCACTCTAATCAAAAAGGGTCGTCGGGAAAACTGACGCTTGGATTAGAGGAGGTTAAAAACCCTTTGGAGGTATTTTTATGTCAGTAAGTATGAAGGACCTTTTGGAAGCAGGTGTTCATTTTGGACACTCTAAGGGAAGATGGAACCCTAAGATGGCACCGTATCTTTATGGTGTAAGAAACAACATACACATTATAGACCTTGGAAAGACGGTGCTTTACCTTGAAGAGGCTTACAACTTCGTATCAGATGCCGTGTCAAAAGGAGCCGAAGTGCTCTTTGTAGGTACCAAAAAGCAAGCTAAAGATGTTATTATGGAAGAGGCGTTAAGATGTGGGTCTTTCTATGTGAATGAAAGATGGGTAGGCGGTCTTCTTACAAACTTTAAAACTGTTAGGAAAAGCATAGCAAAACTGCGCCAGTTAGAACGCATGGAAAAAGAAGGGGTATTTGAGGTTTTACCAAAAAAAGAAGTGGTAACCATGAAAAGGAAGATGCAAAAACTTCAAAAGCTTTACAAAGGTATCATAGATATGGATAGAATACCAGATATAATATGGGTAGTAGACACCAACAGAGAACATATAGCCGTTACAGAAGCAAGAAGGCTTGGTGTAAAAGTTGTTGCTATAGCAGACTCTAACTGTGACCCAGACGAGATAGATTACCTTATACCCGGAAACGACGACGCAATAAAATCTATTAAGCTTTTAACATCAAGAATAGCCGATGCCGTTATAGATGGTAAGCAAAGAAGAGAGGCTTCTGTCGTGTCTGAAACCTCAAAAAGAAGAGTGGTGGTGGTGGCCGAAGAAGAGAAAGAACTCTTTGAAAAGGCTATGGCTATGTCTGAGAAGTATGAAGATATAGATAAAGATAGTGTAGATTATTAATAGGAGGAGATTTTATGGCTATTAGTTCTGAAAATGTAAAGCTTTTAAGAGAAATGACCGGCGCTGGTATGCTTGATTGTAAAAAGGCGCTGGAAGAAGCAAATGGAGATATAGAAAAAGCCAAAGAGATACTTCGTATAAAAGGTTTGGCAAAAGCCGATAAAAAAGCCTCAAGAGAGACGAAAGAAGGTCTTATAGTAGCAAAATCCACACCTTCAAAAGGCGCAATGATAGAGCTTGCCTGTGAAACTGATTTTGTGGCAAGAAACGATTCTTTTAAAGAGCTTGCCAACAAAATCCTTGATTATGTGTTAGAAAATGTAAAAGATACAAAGGGTGAGTCAAGAGATAGCTCCATACTTCAAGGTAAGATAGATGGTATAACTATAGAGGAGCTTTTAAAAGAAGCTATAGCCAAAATAGGAGAAAATATACAACTAAAACGCTACTGTGTGATAGAAGGACCAAACTTTTCTTACATACATGGCGGTGGTAGGATAGGGGTTTTATTGGCTTATGAGGGTGAAAACTTAGATGTGGTAAAAGATGTAGCTTTACAAATAGCCGCTATGAGACCTGAGTTTCTATCACCAGAGACTGTGCCTCAAGATGTTATAGAAAGAGAAAAAGCCATATACATGGAACAAGCCAAAAAAGAAGGTAAACCTGAAAATATGCTTGAAAAGATAGCCGAAGGAAAACTCAAAAAATTCTACGAAGAGAAGGCGCTTCTAAATCAAAAGTTTATAAAGGATGAGAAAAAGACTATTCAAGATTATATAAAAGCCAACAACGTAGCTATAAAGGGCTTTTGTAGGTTTGAAATAGGTGCATGAGATATAAAAGGGTACTTCTAAAAATATCAGGTGAGGCCCTGGCAGGAAGCCAGGGCTTTGGTATAGATAAAGATGTTATTACAAGCTTTTCCAATGAGATAAAAGAAGCTTATGAGCTTGGTGTCCAAATAGCTCTTGTAATAGGCGGTGGCAACATATTTAGAGGGCTAAAAGCTCAAGCCAGTGGTATGGATAGAGCTACTGCCGATTATATGGGGATGCTTGCCACCGTAATCAATGCCTTAGCTATGCAAGATACGTTAGAGCGGATTCACAACATACCTACGAGGGTTTTATCGGCTATAGAAATGAGGCAAGTAGCAGAACCATATATTAGAAGAAGAGCTGTAAGGCATCTTGAAAAAGGAAGGATTGTCATATTTGCTGCTGGTACTGGAAATCCGTTTTTTTCTACCGATACAGCTGCTGCTTTAAGAGCTGCTGAAATAAACGCAGACGTTATGATGAAGGCTACAAAAGTAGATGGTATATATACAAAAGACCCAGCCCTTTACAAAGATGCAGAGCTTATAAAAGAGATATCTTACATAGATATTATAAACAAAGATTTAAAGATTATGGACCACACGGCTATAACCCTTTGCAAAGACAACAACATAGAGATGATAGTTTTCAACATACATCAAAAAGGAGCTCTAAAGCGTATTTTAAATGGGGAAAAGATAGGGACAGTGGTAAAAGCCTGATGTCTTCCAAGCCTATAGCTCTTGCAGTAGGTAATTTTGACGGTGTTCACTTAGGACATCAACATCTTTTAAATACCCTTGTTTTAAAAGCAAAAGAAAAAAACCTTATTCCTTCTGTTTTGATGTTTGACCCTCATCCATTGGAAGTCCTTGAGAAAGAATCAGCCCCTTGTATTATATCTACTGTAGAAGAAAGAAAGAAATATATGCGTAGTCTTGGTGTTGAAAATATATTTGTAATAAACTTTACAAAAGAATTTAGCAACATAACTGCAAGAGATTTTATAAAAGAATACGTTTATGAAAAACTAAATACAAGGCTTTTGATAGTAGGATACGATTGGAGATATGGAGCCAAAAGAGAAGGTGAGTTTGAGCTTGCCAAAGAAATGGGGCAAATGCTTGGTTTTGAAGTTATACCAAGCGAGCCTTACAAAGTAGACGGACACATAGTAAGCAGCACCCTTATAAGAAGGCTTTTAAAAGAAGCTAAGCTTGATGAAGTAAAAAAATATCTCGGTAGAGATTATAGCATTGAAAGACGAGTTATAAAAGGAAAAGGCTTAGGTTCTCAAATAGGTTTTCCCACTGCAAACATATCAAATACATCAAACATGTGTTTAAAAGAAGGTGTCTACGCTGTAAAAGTAAACAACCACCTTGGTGTAGCAAACTACGGCAAAAGACCAACCGTTGAAAATGCAAATCAAAATATATTAGAAGTTCATGTTATAGATTTTAAAGGTGATTTGGTGGATAGTGTTTTAAATATAACGTTTCTGGGCTTTTTAAGAGAAGAGAAGAAATTTAACTCCATAGAAGAGCTAAAAGCCCAAATAAAAACCGATATAGAAACTGCTAAGAAACTATTTTCTTTTTAAAGCGTAAAGACCTAAAGAGGCTATCCCAGCGTAAAATATATCTCCAAAAGGTTTTAAATAATGGTTTGCTTCAAATATGATAAGTATAAATAACCCAAAACCAAGCATAGGTAAAACCTGTTTTACAATATTTTGATTTATCATAGCATCTATTGGCGGTACGTTTTGCTCTCCTACTTTGTTGGCGTATAACTTGTTCCAAAGTATTCTCGGCATGAAGTGAAATATGCCGCCCAGTACCGTAGTCAAACCAAATCCATATATCATAAAATCAGCATGTAAAAACGGCTCTAATATCCCCAATGCTACCAAAAGCCCAAAAACAACACCCATAAACAAAAACCCAAGACCCAAGAAAAAATATCTAAGCGTATAGGGTATATTTTTTGGAAACTTTCTATTTTCAACGGTTTTATAAACGATATTTACAAAAAATCCCAACACTATAAACTCCAAAATCCCAGCAAAGTAAATAAATTTTAAATCAAACACATAAAACGATGCGATAAGTATAGAAGCTGATAGTTGATGAATCCAAAACAGCTTGTTTGCAAGACCCATATTTAGAGGTTCCATGTATAAAAGCGGTACCAAAGCAAGCTCTACACCTATAACGGCGTTTAATACAAAACCTATTGTAAAAGTATGAATTAAGAAAAATACATTTATCTTATCAAAAGGAAACATTAGAAGTTCCAAAGCATTTAACGCCAAAAATACCAAACTTGCCGTTAAAAACTTGGCCGTTATTGAGTTTGGTGTTTTTAAAGCACTTAAGATGTGTATTGCAAAAAGTAATATAAGTACTGCGTTTGAAAAGGAAAAATACTTATTCCCTAAAAGCCCAAAATACCACATTAGCATGATAAACCCATTTAAAAGGCTTATACCAAACACTGCAAAAGATACTTTCGGAAACTTTGGTTTTTTCATAAGAGAGTTTGGTTGAGCTGATACATAGCCCCTATTATCACGTTTAGGAAAAATCCATACAACCCAATTAAAAATATGTTTATGTTGTTTTGGTTTGTAAAAGCTTTTAAAATGAGATCTATTATTAACCATATTATACTTAATATGAAAAATAGCGGCGAAGCTTCAGATACAAAAAACATTTATAACCTCCTTACATTGAATGCAAGTAAATATATATTTATATGGTAATTCGAAGTATGATATTGATTGTATTTTGATTTTGAATGATTATAAAAGAGATATTTTGATATTGTAAAACCTCCCCGAAAAGGGGAGGTAGGATATTTATTATCTGAAGAGTGTGAGAAGTTGTTGAGGTATTGCGTTTGCTTGGGCAAGCATTGCAAGAGCAGATTGTTGTAGTGTATTGTCGTTTTGATACTTCGTCATAGCTTGGGAGATGTTTAGGTCTCTTATAGTGGCTTCAGCGTTTAAGGTGTTCGTTTGCTCTGTTTGATCACCGTTTGCAAGGGTTTGCATTTGTTGCATTACGGAACCTACTTGAGCTCTTATGGTATCTACGTAGTTTATTGCGTTTTGTAGTATTATTTGAGCTTGGTTTGCTCCTTGTGTGGTGGTTACATTTATATCCAATAGGTCTTTTACAAAGTAGTTGTAACCTACCGTTTGAACACCGTTTACCGTCGTGGCGTTTGTAGAACTGTATCCGTTTATATAGCTGTTCGACACTTGTGTGTTAAACACTAAGTTGTTTATGAGGTTGTCGGTTTGACTTGCACCATAACCAAATGCTGCAATTTGAAGGTTTGATGGGCTTGTAATCTGCAATGAACCAACGGATACTACGGCTCCATATGTAGCTGAAGCAGTACCGTCTAAGCTTTGAGCTGTAACAGCACCAAATTTGGCCAAGTTCAATCCGTATGTAGCTTGTTGGTTTGTGTTTGAGTTTGCAACATTTATGTTTATTTGGAATGTAGAACCATCTGTGGTGTAAAGTTGTAAGTATTGACCTGTAGAGTCTGTGGTAGCGTATACACCAGTGTTTGTAGCAACACCGTTTATAGCAGATATTATATTTTGTAAGCTATAGGTTTGTCCGCCTACTAGGTTTATAGTTTGAGATACAGTACCTACGTATTGACCGTTTGCAAGCTGCTCTGGTTGGCCTCCTGCGTTTGTAAGAGCTGTAAATCCTACACCTACTGTGCTGCTTTGTTCTACTTGTCTTGATATTACTATACTTACTGTAGCAGAATTGGCCACTTGTATGGTACCAAAAGCTTCGGTACCTTGCAATGTATTGGAAGCTTGGGCTGTAACTGTACCGTTGAATATAGAGTTTATATTGTCGGCTATTATATGTGCATCCAAGTATGCGTTTGTGGCTGAACCGTACGCACTAGCTACAACTTCATTACCATTTATAAACAGCTGTTTGTTGCCATCGTATAGCACATCTGATGATACTACCGTTGAAGAGTCTGTAGTATTTGCACCGTATGAAGTTGTAGCACTTGCTGTGGTGCTTACGGTTATGGGTCCAGAACCGCTGTAGTAAGCCATTATGTTTGCTGCAGTAGAACCGTTGTTTATATTTGTAAAATCACCAGTTTGGGCTATAGCGGCACCCATTCTTTCTATAGATAGGTTGCCTATAGATATGTTTATGTACTGACCAGCTTGACCACCAAATTGAATAGCTTGGTTTATGAAGTTACCATCGAACAGCTTTTTACCGTTGAAGGTAGTGGTGTTAACTATTTGTTTAATAGACTGAGCCAACGCTGAAATTTGGTTTTGCAAAGCACCAGCGGAGTTTATGTTGTTGGTGGAGTTTGCAGCGTTGACGGCGTAGGTGTACATGGTATTAAGAGTGTTGTATATTTGTGATAGCTGACCATCTGCCACCTGAGCTAAAGAATAGCCTTGTTGGGTGTTGAGATAACCTTGACCCAAGGCTGTGCCCAACGTGTGTAATTGGTCTGCTATAAATAGACCTGCTGGGTCATCTGCCGCACTCAATATCCTTAAACCAGTGGATATGTGAGTGATGTCGCTGGTAACATTTTGGTTTGCTTGCTGTAAAGCGTTGTTAGCCACAAGCGCACCGTAGTTAAAGTTAATTGATAACATAACGCACCTCCTAAAACTTGTTATTTAACTTATCGGAGGTTGTTAAAGTTTTTTTAGCTTTTAAGATAAAAACCTTGATATGTTTTGCCATACGCTATCCATCTTTCTTTTTGTTTCATCGTCGGTTTTAGCCACCTCTGGCCAAATCCTTGTATATCCTTCTTCCTTTAGTTTTTTAGTGGCATCTATTATAATCTTACCACCAAAGCCCACTTCGTTGGTGGAATGATCCAATACGTCTATAGGTCCTTTTGTAATAATTATATCTCTTGATGGGTCTGTGTTGTTGCCCCATATCCAAAGTACTTCGTCTATGTCGTGTACATTTACCCATTCATCAAAAACCACTATATACTTTTCCAAAGACATCAGTCCAAGCCCAAGCAACGCATACGCCACTTTAAAAGCATGCCCTGGATAACGTTTTTTAATAGATACAAAGCAAAAGTTGTGAAACACTCCGCTTGCCGGAAGATGATAGTCCACTATCTCAGGTAGATTAAACTTAATAAGTGGTAAGAATATGCGCTCTGTGGCATACCCAAGGTATTTGTCCTCTTGAGGAGGAGGTCCTACTATGGTAGCCATATAAATTGGGTTGTCTTTTGACAAGATAGCTGTTATGTGCATTGCAGGATATTTATCAACTGGTGTGTAAAAACCTGTATGGTCTCCAAAAGGTCCTTCATCTACTAAAGGTTCTTCTGGGTCTACGTAACCTTCTATTACAAAATCTGCATTTTTTGGATACTCTATGTCTATGGTTTTTCCTTTTACAAGCTCCACTGGACTTTCTCTTACCATACCTACAAAAAGATACTCATCTACTTCTGGTGGAAGCGGTGCCGATGCGCTGTAAGTACACACTGGGTCCCCACCTATTACTATTGCTACAGGCAATTTTTTGCCAAGCCTTTTTGCCTTATGAAAATGTGAGTTTCCGTCTTTATGGATTTGCCAATGAAGGGCTACTTTTTTTTCTTCTAAAAGCTCAATACGGTACATTCCTACGTTTCTAATACCAGATTCTGGGTCTTTTGTGATAACCTGCGGAAGCGTAATATATCTTCCACCGTCTTTTGGCCAGCATTTTAGCACCGGTATATCAAAAACGCTTTCGCTAAAGACTTTGTAAGGGTTTTTGCTTTCTACCTTTGGTAGAGCGTCGTTTAGTTTTTTTAACTCTGGTAGTTTTTTTAGCTTTTCTAAAAATGTATTTGGTATTTCTGGTCTTAGGACTTTGTAAAGTTTCCAGCCTATGTCTTCTAAGTTTTCATAGCCAAAGATGATTTTTAGCCTTTTGTAAGAACCAAAGGCGTTTGTCAACACTGGTGTGTTGTATCCTTTTACGTTTGTAAAAAGAAGGGCTTTAGGGTCTTTTGTTTTGCACATTCTGTCTGTTATTTCTGTGATTTCGTAATGAATATCTATAGGGTCTTTTACCCTTATAAGCTCGCCTTCTTTTTCAAGTATACTAACAAGCTCTTCCGTACTTTTAATGTTTCGCATATTCTAAATATATTTTGTTTTATGGGCTTTTCAAATTAAAAAATGCTTTTGTGAGATAACTATACCGTTTTCATCAAGTTTTATTAAAAAAGGTTCTTTTGCGGGTATTAGATATTTTCCGTAATCTATCTCTAGGTAATCTGTGTTGCCATGTTTAAATACATTTGTGAGTTTTCCAATCACCTTGCCATCTTCTAATCTTACCTCTTTTCCAAAAAGCTCAAAAAGATACATAGAATCTTCTTTTTTTGGCAAATCTTTTAAATTTGCAAAGACGGTGGCATTGCAAAAGCTTTTAGCTCTTTCAGGGCTATCTACTCCTTTTATGTGACAGAGAAATTTGCCTTTATCTTTTTTAAATATCACATCAAAAGCCTTAAACTCTTTGGTTTTTTTGTTTTGTAAATATATTTGTTTTAGGCTTTTAATATAAAAATCTACATCCTCTTCAAACTCAAGCTCTATCTCTAAATCACCTTTTATACCAAAAGTTGATAAAAATTTACCTATTATTATCTTATCTTCACTCATTTTTCAAGCTAAACTTGTAGCCTACTCCTCTTATGGTTTTTATATATTTTCCAAAATCTCCAAGCTTGTCCCTTAAATGCTTTATATGGACATCCACCGTCCTATCGTTTATGTCTGTGCCGTAAGACCAAAGCATATTTATTATCTTGTCCCTTGTGAGTATTTTGTCTATGTTGTCTAAAAAGTATCTTAGTATCCTAAACTCTGTCTTAGTAAGGTTTATGGGCTTGCCATCAATTGTTGCTTCCATCCTATCGTCATCTATCTCTAAGTTTTCTAGTTTTAACTTGCTTGATGTATGAATTTTCTTATATCTATTTAAAACAGCTCTTATCCTTGCTATCAACTCTTTGGAAGAGAATGGCTTTGTGATATAGTCATCAGCCCCTGCGTTGAAGCCTTCTATTTTGTCTTCTTCTTCTGATTTTGCCGTAAGAAATATAATAGGTATATCTTTGTAAAGGACGTTTTGCTTTATTATCTTGGATATTCTCACACCATCGTAACCAGGAAGCATGATGTCTAGGACTACTATATCTGGTAAAACTTGTTCTATTGCTTTAAAAAAATCGTTGCCGTTTGTAAAATGTTTTACTTCAAACCCCTCTTTTTCTAGGTTAAAAATAAGTATATCCGCTAAATCCATATCGTCTTCTACTATATAAATGAGACTTCTATCCATATAAGTTATTATAACGTAAAAGGCTTTATTGTTTGCTTAATGCTCAAATGTGATATAATATTAGTCAATTTCTAAAGGAGGCAACATCTTATGAACCTCTACGAGTTTGAAGCTTACGATAAGATTTTTAAGAAGTACGGCATACCGGTGCTAAATTATATGTATGCCGATCATATCAACGACGATTTGAAGGATTTTGCCAATAAGCTTGGCGAATCTGTAGTGAAGTCTCAAGTGCTTGTTGGAAAGCGTGGAAAGGCAGGTGCTGTAAAGCTTTGTAAAACCCCAGAAGAGGCTATAGAAACCGCCGAAGCTCTTTTGCATTACCCAGTTTACGGTGAGATGCCCGTTGGTATAATACTTTCTGAAAAAGCTAAGATACTAAAAGAGCTATACGCTTCTATTACATACTCTACGGAGACAAGAACACCAGTTTTGGTACTCAGCTTAGAAGGTGGTATGGATATAGAAGAAGTCCCGCCAGAAAAAGTTAAAACCTTCAAAATAAACCCATTGGAAGGACTATACCCTTATATGGTAAGAGAGTATCTCATGGAAATGGGCTTTCCTAAAGAATACATTGGGGTTTTAAGGGAGCTATCAGAAGTTATAGCAAACCTTTACAAAGCTTTTTGGGAAACGGAAGCAAAGCTTATAGAGATAAACCCACTTGCCATATGCGATGTAAATGGAAAGCAAAAAGTATATGCTCTTGATGCTGTGGTAACTATAGATGACGATGCTTCAGTGCCACCTTCTAAGATATACGGTGTTAGAAGCGCTATGAAAAGACCACCTACCCAAAGAGAGATAGAGGCATCTTTGATAGATAGAGATGACCATAGAGGCAAAGCTGGTTCTTACGTAGAGATGGATGGTGATATAGCTCTTATGACCTTTGGGGGCGGTGGTTCCACGGTTACTATAGAAACTTGTTACAACATAGGCTTAAAACCTGCGAACTTTACAGATATAGGCGGAAACCCACCGGCTGAAAAGATGTACAAGATAACCCGTATAATACTTTCTAAACCGGGTATAAGAGGTGTGTTGGTCTGTGGTGGTACCGCCAACAATACCCGTATAGACGTAACCCTTGGCGAAGGTGTAGCCAACGCCATAAGGGATTTGAAAAAAGAAGGTAAACTTGACCCCAACTGGGTATGGGTAGTAAGAAGAAATGGTCCAGAAGCCGAAAAAGGCCTAAGGATGCTTTACGAGGCTATGAAAGAGTGCGGTGTAAAAGGTGAGATTTACGATTCATCTTTACCTCTTACGGAAGCACCGGTAAGGCTTAAGTATCTTTTAGAGCATCAAGTAAAATCTGTAGATGATAACGTTGCTGAAGATTTAGGAGTATAAGGAGCGTGTATGAAAGGGACTGTTTATTTAAACGATAATACGAGGTTTGTGGTAATAGGTATCACAGGAAGAGAAGCTTCTCAGGTGGTTACAGAAACAGAAGCTCTTTACCCTGGTTATATAAAAGCTGGTGTGACACCCGGAAAAGGCGGTACCAGCGTCGCCAATGTGCCCGTTTACAACACCGTCAAAGAGGCATTGTCTCATCATCCTGAGATAAACGCAGGTCTTATATATGTTCCCCCTGTGTCTGTAAAAGATGCTGTCATTGAGCTTGTAAACAACGGTATAAAGCTTATATACATAATCACTGAGCATGTACCAATAAGGGATACAGCTTACTTCTACAACTATGCCAAAGAAAAAGGCGTTATCATAGTGGGTCCTACTTCTCTTGGTGCAATAGTACCTTCTGTGCCTATAAGAGTTGGTGCTATTGGCGGTAAAGACCCCTCTATAGCCTATAGACCAGGCGGTCTTGTGATACTTTCAAAATCTGGTGGTCTTACTACCACTACCGCTGAGATGATGATGAGAAGAGGCTGGGGTGTTTATACGGCTATTGCCCTTGGTGGAGATGTTATATCTTGCACCACCTTTGAAGATGTTATAAGAAATATATACGATGATCCCAATGTAAAAGCCCTTATTATCCAAGGCGAAGTGGGTGGTACCTACGAAGAAAACGCAGCTATGGCTATACTAGAGCTTTACAAACAAGGCAAATGGAAAATACCAGTAGCCGCTTTTGTAGCGGGAAGATTCCAAGAAAATTTAGAAGGTGTATCCTTTGGTCATGCTGGGGCTATAGTGGAAAGAGGTAAAGGTAAAGCAAGCACCAAGATAAAACTGTTTAACGAAGTAGGTAAAGAAACGGGTCTTGTAAAAGTAGCAGAGTTTTATCACGATTTACCCACCTGCTTGGAAGAATTAGGCGTCCCAAGAGATTTTGAAGATACTACCGGGGCTTCTGTAAAACCCCTTTACTCTACTATATGAAATACCATCCCCTCCTTAGGAGGGGGTTATGATATACTGGTTAGCTCTTTTTTTGGCCCTTTTTCTAAATGCTTTTTCAAATATTGCCGTAAAAATTGGTGCTATTAAAAGCTCAAAACTTTTTATATTGGCTGGTCTTATGGGTTTTGGTATTCAATTTTTGTTTTACGCTTTTGCTCTAAAGAAGATAAATTTAAGCATAGCCTATCCTATTATGGTGGGCAGTGGTTTTGTGATTATAAGCCTATTTTCTTATCTTTATCTAAAAGAACACATGAATATATACGATTTTGTTGGTATGTTTCTTATATTTGTTGGTGTTTTGCTTATAAGTGTAAGATAAAATATTTATAATGAAGAAGTTTCTAAGAATTTTGGTGTTTGTTTTAGCACTTTATTTTCTCGTTTTAAACCCTTTATACTTTATATACAAACACCATATACGCTTTGGTTATCAAGATAGAAGCTTTTACGTTAAAAATTTGGCTTTTAAAATAGATGGTAAAAGCATAAAAATAAAAAAACTAACATTTTATAGGCTTGGCATTGGTATAAAAGGATTTTCTTACAACTCAAAACCAAGGTTTTTTTACCTAAAAGACGGAGATTTGTATTTTTATAAAAAGCATATATACGCCGATATCAACGAACTAAACATAATCTTTGTATCTCAAAACAACAAACCCTCCAACGTTCCAAATTTTAACTTAAAGCTTTACGAAAAGTTTTATAAAATACTTCATGTAGATGTGAAAAATCTTTATATAGCTGGTGCGGATAGATTTTCCAACAACGCTTTTGCAATATTTATACCCCATGCTAGCCTTAAAGATGGTATTCTTCATACAAAAGACTATGCTCGTTATATTTATCTTAGCAAAAGCTCAAGACAAGAGGTTTTTGTATATGTCCCAAGAGCTTATTTAAAAGATGGTTATTTTGTAGCAAAAGATGTAAACGCTGTATCTTCGTTGTTTGATTTTAATGTAAACTTTTGGTGGTCTCATAGAATAGGTAAGGCTATAGCTTCTGGTTTTATCATGCCTATTAAAACACCAGTTTTTTCTACATCTACTTTAAAGGGTGTTTTATACGCTTTTATAAAAAATAAAAATGTTGATTTTACATCAAACATGAAAATAGACAACATATATATACCAAAGCTAAAACCTGTAAAAAATGCATCTTTTAACATTAAAGGTTATGCTTATCCTAAAAAGGGTGTATCTTTTAACGGGGTTTTAAAAAGTCCTTTGGCGGAGCTCAATATAGATTATACAGATAAGCACAACGATTTTGATATAAATATAAAAAATCTTCATCTGTCAAACAAAGACATAGTCTCAAACCTAAAATATCCTATAGATTTATACGCTGGGGGTAAGCTATTTTACAGCATAGACAACAAAATACTAAATTTAGATCTAAAGCTTTCAAACGTTAGAGTTTACAAATATGCCTTTGGTATGGGGTTTTTAAAAGGAATCCTTGATTTTAAAAAAGAAAACGCCGGTAGCCTGTACTACTCGCTCTACGGAAAACAAAGTCTAAAAGGAGATATCGTATTTAACAAACACCGCATTTTAACAAACCTTAATCTTTTTGATTTTTACGCGTCTTACAACAAGATAAGAGCAAACATAAGTGGACTTTTGGAGGTAAGCCTTTATCCAGAGTTTTTTGCAGAAGGTTTTCTAAACGCATCATCTATAAGTTTACCCTATGTAAATATTGGTTCTTTGCCTATATACTTATCTTATAAAAACAACATCTTTAAAGTATCGAGCAACTCCTCTTATATGGATGCTTTCTTTGTATATCAAAACAACATCTTAAACGGCTATATAAAACCAAAACATATCATGATTTACAAGTATATAAAAGATACTATATATACTGCTGATATTTCAGGTGGTATGCTAAATATAGCAAATAACAACATAGATATAAACAACGTAGGTTTTAGCGCTTCAAATTCAAAAAATCTCTACGCTGTTGGTGTTGTGAATGGGTCTGGTGATTTTAAAAACATCTCTGGAAATATAACAATATCAAAGGCAAACTATAGATTTTTGAAAAACATAAAGGGAAATGTATATTTTTCTTATCAAAACAACATGCTTAAGCTAAAACCTACGTTGCAAGAGCAAAACTTTTTACTTACTTCAAATTTAAATATATCAAAGACTATAAGCTTTAACGCAAAGCTAATTGGTCAAAACAAGATTTTAAACGTGGATTTAGCTTTAAACGGTACCGTTGATAGCGAGGAGAATATAAGCGCTCTTGGTTTTATAGTTTATAAAGGTGTTAAAATCCCTATAAACTTTTATATAAAAAACAACAACGGTATATACACCATGTATGGTAAAGGTTTTGACATAAGTTATAAAAACCTTTATATAAAGCTTGCTAATCTAAGCGGAAGTTCTCAAAAGGACGGTAATATAGTATGGACAACCGATGGATTTAAAGTATATCTTTACCACCAACCTATTTTAGAAAGCTCTGTAATAAATGGTGTTTTGGGTTTAAAACCGTTTTATCTAAAGTCAAACACATCAAATATAAAGGGGCTTTTAAAAGGAAGCTTTTATTTTGGATACGATAAGAAGTTTTATATAAGCTCAAACGGTGTTATGGATATAGACGACACGCTTGCTTTTATAAAATCAAAACTTCCGTTTTTATTGGCAGGGCACATAGACTATGCTCTTAATATAGACGATAAAGATATAAATATATATTTTAAAAGCCCAAAACCAGTTTTACTTCTTTCAAAATATCTATCTTTACCTCTTTATAGCGATATAAACCTTGATATCAAAACTTCAAAAGATGGTTATTTTACACCTGTAAACCTTATGTTTTCGTCTTCTGATGGTAAGCATTCTATAGCTTTTGATATAAAAGCCTCTAAACATAATATTTATATAGGTTCTTCTTTGAGAAGTTTACCCGTTTATGTATATTCAAAGAACGGTTATTATCAGGGATTTTTGAACGGTTTTGTAAATACAAATTACGTTTTTAAAAATCTCTCTTCATTTATAAATGTAAATGGTTCTATTAATCCAGAGGGGCTTATTTACATCAAAAGTTTTTCAATGCCATCTTCTTATGGAAGCTCTTCGAAAATCCCTAAAAACCTTAATATGAACATAGATATTAAAAGCTTGACACCAATTACCGTGATGCTACCAGAGGGTAATATATACGCTGGCATAGAAGGGGTGGCCTTTGCAAAAAATGGGAATCTTGGTTATAATCTAAACTTAAAGGCTTTTGGTGGTGAGCTTACTTACTCTAACAAAACCTTTTATGTAAGGTATGGAATGCTAAAATTAAATAATACCAAAAAATATGTAAACGTGCTTTTGATGTCGCCAGGAGACTCTTACAACACGTACATATCGCTGGTGGGAGATTTGTCTGATCCTACCTTTAACATATATTCAAATCCTCCTATGCCAAAAAACCAGCTTTTGTCTTCTTTTATACTAAACAAATCTGGTCTTACAGCGCTTCCAATAAACGCTATGGCTAGAAAACTATCGAAGTATTCGCCCTCTGGTTTGGCAAGTAGCATCTTTGGTACAAATGTAAACTTAAGCGTATACCCAAGCCAGAGTGCAAACGGCAATCTAAATACAAATATGGATATAGAGAAAAAAATCTCTAAAAATATAAAACTAAAAGCTCATATAAGCACCAGCCAAAACCCGTTGGATACTTACTACGGAGGTTCTATTAAGCTTACCCCAAACACATCTATGGAATTTCAAATGTATGGAAACGGCTCAACTCAAGCTGACATGTCTTACGAAAGGCGTTTTGATTTGGATAGCGGCATACCTGCTGGAAGATGATGGAAGAGCTAGAAAAACCGATTTCTATTATAAAAGAAATGCTCTCAAGCGATATAAAGCTAGAGCGTGCAAAAGGTTTTGGGGCTTATCTTAGCAATGCATTAAAACCATATATATCAGAAAGCCTTTATAAAAGCCTAAATATCATAGATGAACTTTCCAAAGAAAAGAAAAAAGCTCTTTTAGAGCAAATACTAAGCGAGTTAGACGCTTTCAAGGGCACTATTTTACACAAGCCTGCCAAACATTTAAGAAGCTTGAGAGATTTAAACATATCAATAGACGATATGGATTTTCTAAATAAAAACCAGAAAAAAATACTTCGAGGAAGCGATTTAAACACCTTGATAGATATACTTTGGTATTTTCCATACAACTATGAAAATAGACTTGTTTTAAAGTCTATATCCTCTTTGCCTATTGATGCTCAAGGGGCTATTTTGGTAAAAATAGAAAACATTACCTACGACGAAAAAGAAAAATTCCCTTTTACCATAACAACCACAGACGGCAAGTTAAAGCTTTTTTTAAAGTTTAAAGTAAAAGATAAATCTGTAATGGGCTGGTATCAAAAAGGGCAAAGTATAGTGGTTTACGGCACGCTAAAAGAGTTTAGAGGCCAAAGGTACATGGTCCATCCAAAAATATTTAGCGATTCTTCAAAAGAGATAGATGTCATAAAACCAGTATATCCATTGGAGAGGTTTGAAAATCCAGAAGATATGATTGCCTCTTCTCAAAAAAGAAGAAAGCTTTTGGAAAGCGCTATAAAAAGCGTATTAAACTATTACAAAGACTATTGGCAAAACCTTCAGGATATACTACCAGAGGAGTTTTTAAAAGAAAACGATTTGATACCTCTTTCTTTGGCTTTTAAGATAATACACGCCGAAGATTACTTTAAAGACTTTAAAAGCTTTGAGTCTATGCTATCAAAAGCCAAAAAACGGTTTTTATACGAAGAGATTTTTATGTTTGAACTTGCTATGTTAAAACGAAGGTCTTTGGTAAAGTCCCTTAGCGCATACCAAATAAATGCTGATCCGGATGAAATAATAAAGGAAGTGCAGTCTAAAATAAGCTTTTCTCTTACAAACGCTCAAAAACGGGCTATAAAAGAGATAGTTGCAGATATGAACTCTACAAAACCAATGAGCAGACTTTTACAAGGAGACGTAGGTAGCGGTAAGACCCTTGTGGCTATAGCGAGTGCTTTAGCGGTGGTTAAAAATGGCTTGCAAGTGGCTCTTATGGTGCCCACTGAAATACTTGCGAATCAGCATTATAAAAATTTTCACGAGTTTTTTAAAAACATAGGTTATAGAGTAGGGCTTTTAACATCTTCTACTTCAAAAAAAGACATACATAAGCTAATATCTATTGGAGAAATTGATATAGTGATAGGTACCCACGCTTTAGTGCAAGAAAAAGTAAAGTTTAAAAACTTAGGACTTGCCATAATAGATGAACAGCATCGTTTTGGTGTGGCTCAGAGGCAAAACCTCCTTGAAAAAAACAACAACTTTATGCCTCATCTTCTTTACATGAGCGCTACCCCTATTCCTAGGACCATTGCTATGGGTATATTTGGGGATCTTGACATATCGGTTTTAGATGAAATGCCATCGATGAGAAAACCCGTAAAAACAGCCGTTTTATACTCTGACCATCAAAAGGATATGGACTTTCTTATAAATCATATAAAAAAAGAGTTGGCACAAGGAAACAAAGTTTATATAGTATATCCTCTTATAGAAGAGTCTGAAAAGCTTGATTTAAAAGCAGCCCAAACCGAGTATGAAAAATGGAAAAATCTCTTTAAAGACTACAAGGTTTTGCTTTTGCATGGACGTATGAGCGACAGCGAGAAATCAAGCATTATGGAAGAGTTTAAAGAAAGCGGTCATATATTGGTATCCACCACCGTCATAGAAGTAGGTATAGATGTAAAAGATGCCACCACCATAGTGATAGAAGATGCCCATAGGTTTGGCTTATCACAGTTGCACCAATTAAGAGGAAGAGTAGGAAGAGGCGATAAAGAAGGATATTGCTTTTTGTTGGTAAACAGCACTTTTATTAAAAGCCAAAAACTAACAGAGCAAAACGCAACGTTAAAAAGACTTCGCATAATGACCAAAACAAGGGACGGCTTTGAGATATCTTTAGAAGATTTAAAACTAAGAGGTCCTGGCGATGTACTTGGTCTTTCCCAATCTGGGTATTTTCAATTTAACTTTGCGGATTTAAAAAACGAAGAACATCTAAAACTCATGTCTTTCATAAGAGAAGCGTTGCCAAAGTATAAAAAATCAATCAGTGAAGACCTTATTTGGCTTATAAACAAAAAATATATGGATAACAAGATCACCCTTGCTTAGAAAACATATTTAATATATCTTCTTTTTTCTTCACACCTATAAAAGCGTTTATGATTTTACCTTTTTCTAACAAGACCGTGGTCGGCGTACCCATTATACCTATCTCTTGAACAAGTTTTGCTCCTTCTTTGGTAAACACGTCTATTTTTCTTACCTTTACTTCTTTGATAGAATCTATTATAGGTGCCATCACCTTACAGGCCCCGCAGTTTTCCGAGTAAAAGTACAGTATTAGCTTTTTCTCATTTTTGAACTCGTTTAACGTAGCGCCTTTTAACTTGTTCATTTTATAGTATGCTAAAAGCCTTAAACCTATTACAAAAATCAAGAACAGCGTTAGAAATATAGCAATAAGCGTTATAATAGCCTTCATCATAGCACCTTAAAGCTTATTTTGTAAATATCCGAGTTGTTTTGGATAGGTATCGTACCCACTTTACCGGTTATTACAAATATACCCTCTTTTGTAGGTATTATACCTTCTATGGCTTCTTCAAAAGAAGCACCTCTTAGTTTTTTCATATATACAAGTTCGTTGTTTTTACCACCTATGTCAAGAGCGTAAAGATTACCATAGGCATACTTTGTGATGCCAAAAAACTTTTCTATAGAGCTTTCTCTGTTAGCCCCAATTAAAAATACAGGTAAGCCCTCTAGCTTTGAAGGAGCCCCTTTCTCATAAAATATATATTTCATCGTAGTATCGTTTATAAAAGGTATATTTACAAAAGCGTAAGACCCACCAAATATTGCTGATGATGAGTATAGCTCTGTACCCCCTTTAAACACCCTAAGCCTGTGGGAGCTATCTATAAAAATAGTATCACCTTTGTATATAGAAGCGCCGTCTATTCTAAAACCAGCCGGCACATCCACATTTTGAACAGCTTTTACCTCGCCGTTTTCAAAAGCAAGCTGTTTTACAGCGCCAAACTTTCTATCTGCTGTAAAAGTCTGTCCCCAGAAGGTCTTGTGTGGATGTTTTTTATCAAGTATAGACATAAAATAATGAATATGTTTAGCTACCACTACAGGGCTATCTCCCACCATCTTTACTATAAAAGATGACATGTTTGAGCCTGTAAACATATTTACAAGTATGTAATCTTCTTTGCCTTGGCCTATTCTTCCTACGCTTACCGAGATAGGATGTCCTGCAGGTAGGCTCATATCCGCTATTCTTACTACGTCATCTCTTAAAAGCTGATATATAAGAAGGTTATCCCTTGTTAAAAGCACAAGGTATTCTTTCCCGTTGCCGTACAAATCTCCAACATCAGCGCTTAGCACCAAAGAACCTACAGATTTTATAAATTTTGATGTTACAAGAAGATGTAAATCTCTGATAGACGCTTTTTTAATCACCACACCTTCGTTTGTAGCTTGGTATATAGATTTTTTGATAAAACCACCGGGAACTCCAGAAAAAGCTATACCATATCCTTTTGGAAACTCTCTTATACTAAGGGCACAGTTTTCCCCAGATTTTACGTTTGGAAATATGGCGGCAATGTCATAGAGCTTTTCATCAGAACCTTTAAAACATACATCCGATGTGTCTATCTTGGCTATATCTCCTACGCTTGGTTTTTTACCAGATACAACCTTGCCTACCGCAAAATTATCATATACTTTTTCTATTTTTACCTTTGCAACATCCTTGTAAGAGTATCCTAAAAACTGATGACTAAGAGGATTTATTATACGCCCAGTTGGTTCTTTTATGTCAAGGATTTCTCCAATATGAAAGTTTTTGCCAGCTATATATACTTCGTTGTCTTTTACATTTATGACTTGATAAGATTCTTTTTTTAGGCTTTTAAGAAAAGAATCTAAATTCCCTCCGTAGGATATGCTACATAAAACCGCCAAACCCAGTAAAAACTTTTTCATAAACCCTCCTACAGATTTTCTATAATCTTCTTGGTCATTTCTTTTGTGTTTACTTTTACACCTTCTCCTCTATATATGTCTTGGGTTCTATACCCTTGAGCTAAAGCCTTATCTACTGCATCTTCTATGGCTTTTGCCACATCATCCATCTTGAAAGAATATTTAAACATCATCGCTACTGAGAGGATGGTGGCTATTGGGTTTGCTATACCTTTGCCGGCTATGTCAGGAGCAGAACCGTGTATTGGCTCGTAAAGGGCATATTTATCCCCCAAAGAGGCCGATGGTAGCATGCCAAGGCTTCCTTGTATAACACCAGCTTCATCAGATAGTATATCTCCAAATATATTACCAGTTACTATCGTATCAAAAGAATACGGTCTATTTACAAGTTGCATGGCGCAGTTATCCACGTAAAGATGCTCTAACTCCACGTCTTGGTAGTTTTTGTGCTCTTCGTTTACTATGTCTCTCCAAAGCCCTGATACTTCTAACACGTTTGCTTTGTCTACGCTTGTGAGTTTTTTTCTTCTTTGCCTTGCTATTTCAAAGGCTTTTCTTACCACCCTTCTTATCTCTGATTCTTTGTAGCCCATTGTGTTGTAGCCATATCTTTCGCCGTTTTCTAACGTGGTAATACCCCTTGGCTCTCCGTAATAAACATCAGAAGATAGCTCTCTTACTACCATCAAGTCTGTACCTTTTACTACCGATTCTTTTAAAGGTGAGCTTTCTATAAGAGCATCAAAGACTTTTGCAGGTCTAAGGTTTGCATACAAATCAAGGGCTTTCCTTATGCCAAGAAGCCCTTTTTCTGGTTTTTTATCGGTTGGCAAATCATCCCACTTTGGCCCACCTACAGCCCCAAGAAGTACCGCATCTGATGCTTTGCAAATTTCTACAGTTTCTTCTGGAAGAGGCCCACCAGTTTTATCTATTGCGATACCACCTATCAAACCCTCTTTCGTTTCATACTGAAAACCAAATTTAGAAGCCAAGCTATCTAAGACTTCCAAAGCGCTATCTACAATCTCTGGGCCTATGCCATCACCTTTTAACACTGCTATTTTCAATGTCTTCATACCTTTATTTTAGCATATATAAAACGTATCGGAGCTTTTAGTTGATGCTATTCTATTTGTATGAAAAATATTTTCGCAATAGCGTAATAGATGATATAGATTGCTTATTAAATAAAATAAGCTTACTTTAATCCGTTCTGAAAAGAGGTTAAAAGCTTTAGAGTTTTTAAAATCTGAACAAGATTATGCGGACGTTGTAAGAGAGGCTCAAGAAACGGTAAAGCTAGTTTTATTTTGTCACGATAGAGGTTTTCTTGTTTATCGTGACACTTATAACTTATTGGCAGAACAGATAAGTGTGATATATTAGTATTCAATGCGTGACAAAGATTTTGTGTTTATAAAGAAGAGAGTTCAGATAGGCTATGCTATCTTTATTTGAAAAAAGAGATCTATATCTTAAAAGCTCAAAATAATAAATCATTGTTTTCAAATCTCCAACTCAGGATTAAAAGGATAAGAGCCGTATTTGGCATCTTTTACATAGGCTTTTTGGTTTTTTATAAACACTCTACCTTGCTCTATCCATTTTATTACTTGTGGGAGGAGCTTGTGCTCTAGACTTAGGACTTTGTGCTCTAGGGTGGTTTCGGTGTCTTCTTGGTCTATGGGGGTGATGGCCTGGGCTATGATGCAACCAGCGTCTATTTCTTCTGTTACAAAGTGCACTGTGGCTCCGCTAAACTTTGTGCCTGATTCTATCGCCCTTTTGTGGACGTTTATGCCTTTAAAAGCTGGAAGAAGGGATGGATGTATGTTTATTATTTTATGAGGGTATTCTTTTATAAAATCTTTTGAGAGTATCGCCATAAACCCTGCCAACACTATAAAATCTATGTTTTTTTCTTTTAAAAGCTTTAAAGCGTTTTCTTCAAAAAGTGATTTTGGTTTTGGTTCAAAGTAAAAGGCTGGTGTATCGTAGCATTTTGCTATATCAAGGGCTTTTGCATGTTGATTGTTTGAGATTACGTAAAAGTTTGAGTCTAAAAATCCTTGTTTTTTGGCTTTTAGTATAGCCTCTAAGTTTGAACCTCTTCCGGATACGAATATCGCTATATTCATAAATTTTTCGCCCTTTTTATAAAATTTTCTAACTTCTGCGGGTCTTTTTTGCCTGGTTTTGCCTCAATACCAGAAGCCACATCAACAGCGTAAGGTTTTATATCCTTTAGGTTGTAAACGTTGTTTTCGTTTAGTCCTCCGGATACAAAAAAATCCCTTTTTAAAGCTTTTAGTATATTCCAATCAAAGCTTTTACCAGTACCCCCGTATTGATGGGATAATGTGTCAAACAAAAGCATATTCTCGTCCCAGCATTTTTCTATGTTTGGTAAAGCGTCTTTTACTCTAAACACTTTTATAAGCCTATTTGATATACTAAAAGTGCAGTCTTCATCTCCGTGAAGCTGAACAAAATCAAACTGGTTAAGAAGCTCTCTTACTTTTTCAATGGGTTCATTTACTACAACAGCCACTGTTGGTATTTTTAAATGATTTTTTATCTTTATAGCATCTTCTAGATTTATGTATCTTTGGCTTTTAGGATAGAGTATAAAACCCAAAAAATCAGCACCAAGCTCTTGGGCCAAAAGAGCATCTTCTAAATTTGTGATACCGCATATTTTTACCTTCGCCATATTATCCTTCACGCTCTTTTAAAGATAATAGTACAAGCCCCGCTATAGACAAACTCACGGCGCTATCTGCCACGTTAAAAGCTGGCCAGTAGTGATTTCCTATATGAAAATACAAAAAGTCCGTCACCTTGCCGTAATACACTCTTTCAAACAAGTTTCCGAAAGCCCCGCCTGATAGCATACCCATTAGTATACTTACTTTTGTATCTTTGCTTTTAAAAGCATAAAAACCACTTATGAAAATAGCCAAAATAGGAAGTGTTTCTAAAAGTAAGACCCTTAAAATACCACCAAGACCAGAAAGCATACCAAAAGCGATACCTTTGTTGTATATTAAAACTATTTTAAGTATAGGTAATACATCTATGCTCTCATTTGGTTTTAGCATATGTCTTATCCCTATCTTTGTCATCTCGTCCAAGATAAATACCGTTAGAAATGTGAATATGTAAATTAAAAGAAATCTTTTAGGCTGTTTTTCCATATATGTTTTGCTGTTTCTAAATCACATCTTATAAGCTCTCTGCCGTTGTATTCTATGGTGAAGTTTCTTTCGTTGGTGATGCTTCCTATTAGCATCCAATCAAGAGGCGTTTGTTCTACAATATTTTTAAACTGCTCTTCTAACTCTTGTTCTACGCTTACTACTATCCTTGTAGGGTTTTCCGAGAATAAAAACACAATTGGGTCTTCATCTATGTAAAGGCTTATGCTTGCTCCTAAGTTTGTATCTACGAGGCTCTCAAATATATTTGTTATAAGACCTCCCATTGATACATCGTGAGCAGATAGTATGAGGTCTTCTTTGATAAGTTTTACAACAAGCTCAACCAAAAGCTTTTCTTTTTCGATATCTACTTTCGTAAGAGTACCTTTTACGCTGCCTGTTAAAATTTTCTGCACCAATGAGCCATTTAGAGTATATTCTTGGTTTAGATTTCCTATAAGAAATAGGCTTGATGGTTTTTTAAATCTATGGTCCATATGTTTATGTACATCTTCTAAAAGTCCTACTCCTACTATCACCGGTGTTGGCATCACGTTTGTAATGGTTGAGCCTTCTACGGTTTCATTGTATAAAGATACGTTTCCACTTATGACAGGTATGGAAAATTCTTTCATGGCGTCTGCCATACCGTTTACGCAAAGCTCCATTTTTATAGCTACATCTTCTCTTCTTGGATTTCCGAAGTTAAGACAATCGCTAAAAGCAAGAGCTTTTGCTCCTACACAAGCCAAGTTTCTAACGCATTCTGACACAGTCCACCTAGCCCCTTCGTAAGGGTCTGCCTCCATATAGTAAGCGTTGCCGTCAGCTTTTATAGCTATACCTTGCTCTGATTTTACATCTGGTCTTAAAGGCCATTTTATCCTGAGCACGGCCGCGTCACTTGAAGGTCCTAAAACGGTGTTAGTACCCACTTCAAAGTCATACTGGGTGTATATGTGTTCTTTTGAAGCTATGTTTGGGTTTGATATTAATTTCATGAAAAGGTCTTTGGGTTCCATCTTCTCAGGTATAAATTTTTCCATAGATGGGCTAAAGGTTTTAGAAGGCTGTGTATAGCAACTAGGTACTCCTTCTGCTACTATCTTATAGTCCAGGGAAGCTACTTTTTCACCTTTAAAATATATGTTTACCGTGTCTGATGTGGTGGTTTCTCCCAATACACACCAAGATAAATGAAACTTGTTCGCTATATTTATTAGCTCTTGAAGGTTTTCTTTTTCTATGACTATGAGCATTCTTTCTTGGCTTTCAGAAAGAAGTATTTCGTAAGCGTTCATGTCGTTTTCTCTTAAAGGTACTTCATCTAAGTTTATATCAACTCCCATGTTTGATTTGTAAGCTATTTCAAAACAAGCTCCCGCTATACCACCAGCTCCTAAGTCCTGTATACCCACTGGTAAATCCTTATCTACCATATACATTATGGCTTCTAAAAGCTTTTTACCGTAAAATGGGTCTCCAATTTGGACATTTGAACGTCTTTTCAAAGCCTTTTCATCAAACTGAGAGCTTGCCATCGTGGCTCCGTGTATGCCATCTCTTCCAGTGGAAGAGCCTATTAGAAACAAAAGCTGACCTGCTTTTGTAGCTCTTGCTTTGTATATTTTGTTTTTAGGCATTATACCTATACAAAATACATTTACCAAAGGATTTTTGTTGTAGCACTCATCAAAAAACGTCTCACCGCCGACGGTAGGTATACCTATGCAGTTTCCATAGTGGCTTATGCCTTTTACTACACCTTTTGTTATCCTTTTGCTTTGGTTTATATCTCCAAATCTCAAAGAATCAAGTAGCGCTATTGGTCTTGCACCCATTGACATTATGTCTCTTATTATTCCACCTACCCCAGTGGCTGCGCCGTTGAAAGGGTCTATGAAAGATGGGTGGTTATGACTCTCTATTTTAAAAGCCACAAAGACATCTTCTAGCTCTATAACTCCTGCGTTTTCACCCGGACCTTGCACTACGTAGGGACCTTCTGTAGGAAATCTTTTTAAAAGAGGTTTTGAGCTTTTGTAAGAACAATGCTCTGACCATAAAACCCCAAATATGCCTAGTTCTATATCGTTTGGCTCTCTGCCTATTAGGGATTTAATGGTTTCATACTCTTGCTCTGTAAGCCCATGCAAATTATCCATTGTAATTATTTTAGCACATTTATATGTTTGACAATATATATACTACGCTAACAAAAGCCAAAGACAAAAGGGCAAATTTGAAAATACTTATAAAAAATAGGCTTAGTATCGTATAGCTTACTATGGCTGGTTTTCTTATATGTATTGCATCGTATTTGTGTGATATATATACTATAGCCCATATAGTAATAAAGTATAGGATGGTATCTATTATAATTGCATACATAAGACCAGATAGGTTTATGTGAAAGGGTAAAAGCCCCAAAAGTGGCTGTAGAGTTTTAGAAGCGCTATTTTGAGCTTGATACATCTTTATCGTCTTCTGATTTTTTAAACCATAGATTTTTAGGAAGTATTATGATTTTTTCGTTGGGCCTCTGCATTTGCATGTATTCTGCGGCAAATTTCTTCATAAAAAAGTTTGGATTTTCATCTATTTGTTGTTTTTTTGCATATAGATAGTTGTACTTTTCCTCTTCTTTTTTCAAGAGCGCTTCAATGGGGCTACTGGCTCTTTCTAAAGCTATTAGCGAAAATATGTTGGAAGAGCTGATGAAGATATTCCATATCGTATAAAATACCGCCAGCAGAAAGAAGCTGACGACAATTAAATTACTGTAAAAATGGCCAAAATTCTTCTTTTGACGCATACTGGGCTCCGTACCCAAGGTATTCTTCTATCCTTAAAAGCTCGTTGTACTTTGCTATTCTTTCAGACCTTGATAAAGAGCCTGTTTTTATCTGTCCTGCGTTTGTGCCTACAGCCAAATGAGCTATAAAAGTGTCTTCAGTTTCTCCAGACCTGTGGGACACTATAGCATTGTAGCCGTATTGTTTTGCTATAGCTATGGTTTCTAGGGTTTCTGTGACGGTGCCTATTTGATTTAGCTTTATAAGTATTGCGTTTGCCATACCTTTTCCTATACCTTCCAAAAATATATTTGGATTTGTAACAAACAAGTCATCACCCACAAGTTGGACTTTGTCTCCCAACTCTTCTGTAAGCATTTGCCATCCTTCTTCGTCTTCTTCAGAAGCTGGGTCTTCCATAGATATTATCGGATATTTTTCTAAAAGCTTTACACAAAAGTTTAAAAGACCCTCTTTGTCGTAGCTTTTGCCATCTATAGTGTATATACCGTCTTTATAAAACTCCGATGCTGCAAAATCAAGAGCTATAGCGATATCTTCTCCGGGTGTATATCCTGCTTTTTCTATAGCTTTTAATATAAACTCTATAGCCATATCTGTGGATTCTATGTTTGGTGCAAAACCACCTTCATCTCCTACGCAGGTAGCAAAGCCATTTTCTTTTAATAGGCTTTTAAGGGTGTGAAACGTTTCAGCCCCCATTCTAAGAGCATCGGAAAACGTATCTGCTCCGTATGGTACTATCATAAACTCTTGAATGCTAAGGGGGTTGTCGGCATGTACTCCGCCGTTTATTATGTTCATAAGAGGCACTGGTAGTTTTCTTGCGAAAATGCCACCTAAATACGCAAAAAGAGGTATCCCAAGCTCGTTGGCCATGGCTCTTGCCGAAGCCATACTTACTGATAGTATCGCGTTTGCGCCTAAGTTTGATTTGTTGTCGGTACCGTCTAGTTCTATAAGGGTGAGGTCAAGCTCCGTTTGATTTGAAGCATCTATTCCTATGATAGCTTTTGCTATTTCTTTGTTTACGTTTTCCACAGCTTTTAGCACACCCTTCCCCATATATCTTTCATCTTTATCTCTTAGCTCCAACGCCTCTTTTGAGCCAGTGGAAGCTCCGCTTGGTACTATCGCTATACCGCTAACACCGGATTCTAAAATCACTTCTGTTTCAACGGTGGGGTTTCCTCTGGAATCTAAGACCTCTCTTGCCCTTACATCTATTATTTTGCTCATAAAGCCTCCTTTTTGTCTATCAATAGGCACGAGGGGGATCGAACCCCTGACCTCAGGCGTGTCGAGCCTGCGCTCTCCCAACTGAGCTACGCGCCTTCTTTTTTATTATATCATATCTACTGGTTGCACTGCTCCAAAGCGCCTTTTTCTTTTGGAAAAATCCTCTACTATCATACAAAGGTCTTCTGGTGTAAAGTCTGGCCAGTATTTTTCGCAGAAAAAAAGCTCAGCGTAAGCCAAATCCCAAAGTAAAAAGTTTGATATTCTTTTCTCGTTACCAGTCCTTATAAGAAGGTCTACCGCCGGCAAAAAACATGTATCTAAAGCCTTCTTTATATCTTCTTGAGTTACTTCATTTTTTTCTTTCAAAAGCTTGTTAAAAGCTCTTGTGATATCGTCAAGCCCACCGTAATCTACAGCCAGTGTAAGTATTATTGAACTATTTTTTCTGGTTTTTTGTTCTATGTCTTCCATGTATTGAAGTAGGTCTTTTGGAATTCTATCTTTCCTTCCTATAAATTTCATCTTTATGCCGTTTTTTAATATGCTTTCTTCTTTTCTTATAAGATATTCTTTGAAAAGCTTAAAAAGCACGTCTATTTCTTCTCTTGGCCTTTTCCAATTTTCCGTAGAAAATGCGAAAAGCGTAAGGTAACTTACTCCTAGCTCTTTGGCTTTTAAAGTGATAGGCTCCACTACCTCAGCCCCTGCATAGTGTCCGTAAAATCTACTCTTCCCCTTCTCTTGAGCCCATCTTCCGTTACCATCCATTATTATAGCTATATGCTTTGGCACATTTAAGTCCATTACATTAGTATAAACTAATAAAGTGAAATCAAGATGAAATATTATACGTTGTAATTTTCTTCCTCTTCTTCGTCTATTTCGTTAAAATTTAGCTCTATTCTTTCGGCAGGTATTATGGTGGTTATAGAGTGTTTGTATACAAGTGTTTGTTGTTTGCCGTCTTCTATGAGAATTGTATAAAGGTCAAAAGACCTTACCTTACCTTGCAATCTTACACCGTTAAGAAGATATATAGATACTTTTACCTTAGACTTTCTTATTTGATTTAACATCAAATCTTGTAACCTTGCCGCATTTTTACTGCCCATAGCTTTACCTCTCAAATTTAATAATTTATTATTATATCAAATATACAAAACTTTTGCGAAACAATCTACTTTTAGGCTTTTTTACCAAAAGAAGCATATTTTTTTATAAGCTCTAAACGCTTTCTATCCTCTTCGTTTTGGGACATTCTTTCTATAGCCTCTTTTATAAAAGCTATAAAAATAGATATAAAAAATGCTGCTAAAGTAGATACTACAACTATTAGCGTTCTTTTTGGGCTTATCCTTAGATGAGGAGGTGTGGCTTTGTCAATTACTTGTATAAGAGGAGCTCCTTTTGCCTCTTGGATAGAAGCTTGTTGATATAACTTTAAAAGCATACTGTATACAGCTTTTCTAAAACCAAGCTCAGTTTGGATATTTATATACTTTCCATAGACTTCTGGTACTTTTTTAATAGAAGGTAAAGCGCTTGATTTTGCATTTGATTCAAGAGCCGACAACTCTGCTTCTAAGCTTGCTATAGAAGCTTCGGTTTTTTTGTAATCTGGATTTTGCGGTGTGGCATATGTGCTCATAGCCGCCAACTTTGCCTCTTGGGCTGCTATTTGCGCTTTTAGATTTGCTATTGTGTTTATAGAGGCCTGTGCTTGAGGTTTTAGCTCTATCACTCCAGTTTTTTTCTGAAAGCTCTCGGCATTTTTCTCAGCTTCTAAGAGTTTTTTGTAAGCTTTTTTAAGCTCTTTTTGGAAAAATCTTTTTTCTACGGCTGCTTTTGTCACTGCAAGATGGTTGTTTAGATATCTGAGTTGATCTACAAAAGCGTTTGCAATCTCTGCAGCCCTTTTTGGGTCTTTATCCTTATAACCTATTGTTATGATGCCAGTTTTAAGATCGGCTTTTGCATCGAGGTGCTTTAAGACATCTTTTCTTGCTATATCTATATTTTTTGCCTTGTAAAGCTTCGTAAGATTAAACTCTTTTATGATGTTATCTACTACAAAGTTGCTTTTGAGAAGGTCTACGTAAACATCTGAAGGATTTTTTGCAATAGCCCCGAGTCCAAGAGCTGCGGCTGCTGCTGACATACTAGAGCTTCTACTTATCCCAAGAGGGGGCATTATGCTTGTTTTTGCTTCATAAACTGGTGGTAATATAAGACTTATTATTATGCTAAGTATAGCTGCTATTCCTGTAATTGATATTATAAGTTTTTTATGTTTTAAAAGTACTATAAATATATCTAATAAATTTATCTCGTCTTCTTGTTGGTTTGCATACTGTGTGTTTATATTTTCATTTGGCATTCTAATCTCTACGCTCCAAAACTTTCAATTAAACCTACCTTCCATTTACCATCTTCTTTATACATCTTAAGATAAAAAGGTAATTTTGCTTTTTTATACTTTATTTTGATTCTTGCTTTATCATGTCCTTCAAATTTTACCTTTTCCCATACGCTTTCATCTAAAATTTTCTTTGGGTCAAAATTTTTAAGATACCCATCCCAGAAAGCTTTTGCTATAGGACCTCCATTTTCAAAATCTTTTTCTATGTCTTGTTTTGTATAGCTTTTGACGTTATTTTTTAACAAGTTTTTATAAACAAGCTCTACAATTTCTTTTTTTGATTTTTCGCTTATAAGCTGCCATATTTTTTCTAAGCGTTTTCTCTCCATGGATTTAAATAGCTCTGTAGCAGCGTCTAAAACCGCTTCCTCTTTTAACCTTTGAGACTCGTAAGCATAAGAAATATTATATGGTATAAGGGGTGATAACGAAAACACCCCTATTGATATAGCTAGTATTGCACTTTTATAAGCTTTCACCAAACCCCCAAATATCTATTAGTGGTTACTGGTAGTGTGAATTGATGTTGTGTGAGTTGATGTTGTAGCAGATGAGCCAGTAGCTGCTACTGCCGCACCTATTGCTGCCGCACCTACTGCCGCTACTGTAGCTATTGTGCCTACGCTCAACGCTCCTGCTGCTGCTGCTCCTGCTGCTGCGCCAGCTGCTCCAGCTCCTGCTGCTCCAGCTCCAGCCGCTCCAGCTCCAGCCGCTCCAGCTCCTGCTGATCCTGCGCCAGCTGCTCCAGCTCCTGCTGATCCTGCTCCTGCACTACCTCCTGATGTAGCTCCAGCCGCTCCAGCTCCTATTTCTGCGGCAGCGTTAGATACTACTGTGTTAACCATTATGCCTGATAACAACAAAGCTACTGCTCCTAAGCTTAGAAACTTTTTCATAATAAAATCCTCCTCTAAAATAATAAGATAATTATAAACTTATCGCAATCACATGTCAAGCTTTTTAATATCTTGAAAAATCGTGGTAAAGCCAATATTTCGTATTTCTTCCTATATAGTCAAAAAGTTCATCGTAATGAGAGATATCTTGCGCAACATCTCTGGACCAAGGGCTCAAAGAATAGTTGTAAACAGTCCTCATATCTCTTCCTTTGAAAAGCCTAAAGGGTATGGAAGCTGCTATGCCAAAGTTGTGGTAGCCTCTGTTGTATGGGTCGGTAAATATGTTTGTATTGGTAAAACTATACCAAGCCGATAGAGTAACTCCTTTTATCACTTTTGAAACTCTTATCATAAATCCTTTGTCTCCAGCCAAAAATCTTCCATATTTTACATCTACAAAAGCGTTTCTCACAAAAGGCAAATAATAACGCATCCTTAAGAACTCTGTATGGTAGTATTTTTTGGCGTAAGGCTGACGGGAAAACGCAAAAGGATTGTTTATAGACCTTTTTTTGACAAGGCTTCCGCTCAAGCCAAGCAAAAGTTTACCATGAAAAAATGGTTTTGCTATCTCGGTATCAACACCGCTATACTCTATCTCAAGTACACCTGCTGTTAGTCTTGTATATATGTTGTCTGGGAATTTAAATATCTGGTTGTAAAGAAGGCTGTCTAAAGCAAACTTGTGTTCAAGATAAAAGGGTAAATCGCTTCTTACAGGTATAGAAAGGGGATGGTTTATAGTACCTATATTGTTTATAGGATAGTAGCTTGCCTCTGTGAAAAACGTACCACCTTCCCACGGCCTATATTCAACACCTGCTGTAAATCCTATTCTATATCTAAAAAATCCAGAAGGGTCGTTTAGAAAAGTTTCCAAGGAAGGTTTTAGCTCAAAAGTAAACCTATGGGGATAAAGCATGGGTGCATCTATGCCTTTGTATACATCTGTACGGAGTTTTGATAGGTATAAAAACTGCCAGGTTTTTAATTTTCCGTTTATATAGTCATCTATATCTTTTTTGGTGGTATCAAACTCCAATATAGGTATTTGGTTTTGAGCCAAGATTATATGAACTTTTTTGATAGACTTCTTTTTTATAGTAGATAAAATCTCTCCTATTACTTTTATAGCTTTTGGTGTATAAAAGTACGTATCGTTTTCGGCTTCTAGCCAAAGATTATCGTTTACCATCTTTATCTTTATATTTCTAAATCCTGATTGATATAGAGCAGCAGCTAGCCTTTTTTCAAAGTTGTTGTAATATTTTTTTTCATCTTCATAAGTGACTATATGGTCTACTATTGGTATCATAGGCCTTCCTATCACAAAAGGCATAGATATGTTAAAACCAAACGTATCACCTCTTTGATAGGTGAGATCTACTTCTACCAAGCTGGTGAGGTTTAGCCTAAGACCTATATTGTAGTGAGATTTTGGTGGTTTTCTCACAAAGTAGAAGCTCTGTGCTGGGTCAGATGTGTCGTGCGTATACTCTATAGGGTCGTATTCCAACATCAAAGCCCATTTTTTAGAAGGGGAAAACTGAAATCCCCAAAAAACGTTTGACTGCCTTAGCCATGTCCGTGGGTGTTCAAACATCTGAAGGTTAAATTTACTCCCGCCCACTGGAAGTGGCTCTTTGCCCAGTCTTCCGTTGCCAAGACCCACAGTAAAATCAAACGGATAGATTTTTTTGCTAAGAGCAATATATTGTCCCGAATATAGCTTCACCTGACCGTAAGGGTCTATGAGACCTATAGCCACCGCTGGTGTGTATTTACCTTCTTTAAAAAGCTGATACTTTATATCTATAGATTTGTCTTTGTAGCTTCTATAGCCTGATATACTAAAAGCTTTAAGACCATTTATCTGAGTGACAAGTGCATTTAGCTCAAGGCCCTTCATAGGGCTAAGGGTAAAATAATAGTGGTTGTAAGGCGTGTCATTGCTAACACCTATTCTAAAGGTGTGTTTTTTCATAACCCTTGCGGTGGGTATAGACATTAACCCTGTTACGCCGTAGTTGTTTGGTGAGTGCAAAAAGTGCTCAAAAGCTTCTACTTTTGTAGAAAATATCAAAAAAAATATTAAAAAAAGAAAAGCCCTACTTTTAAAGCTGTAGGGCTTATACACTTTTTTCATCTTAATAAAGATGTATTGCTATACCTGCTGTAACTGCTATATTCATAAGTATTTGGGTTATATCTTTTATGTTTCTAAGCCAAGGAAACGCTTGGAGTTTTTGCGGGACCACTATAGTATCTCCTGGCCATATCTTGTTTTGATCTTTTCTAAAAGCTGTAAACTCCCAGCTTTTCATAAATGGATTCCAATCTATAAAACCTTGATGTGGTTTAACAGCCATACCGTTTGCTTTGTATATATAAACATCTGATTTGTCCGCATCAGCTTCATAACCACCAGCCATTCTTATATAATCTCTCCATGTATAATGAGGGTTGTAAACGTAAGCTCCCGGCGACATCACAGCCCCCACTACGTTCACAACATCGTTTCTTGTGGGTATGTATAAGCTATCGCCGTTTTTCAAGACTATATCTTGGCTTGAGCCTTTCAAAAGTCTTATAGGTTCTAAGTCTATCACCACTCTTCCGCTTGCTTTTATAGATTTTAGCGATGATATGAAAGCTTGCTCACTTTGGATATATGCACTGTTTATACTAGCCTCTCCCGTAGATAAAGAGCTTGATATAGACCTTGCGTTTGATGCTAAAAGCTCTTGCTCTAATTTATTTATCATCATGTTTATACTTTTTTGCTGTATTGCCTGCACACTTTTTCTTGTGAAAACAGCCCCTCTTAAATAAGCGTTTTTGGTATATCCACCTGCTCTTTCTAAGACAGAGGATAGTCTTTCACCAGGGTATATAGGGTAAACACCAGGATATCTCACCTGACCACCTATGTAAACATACCCATAACCTTGGAAATCTGGTATAGTCTTTACAAATATGTAATCCTGCGGTTCTAATGTTATATTGTCTTTAGGGTTACCTTTTAGGGCTTTTGCTATATTTACATGAAATATCTTATACTTCGGACCTTCTTTTGTTATAATCATCCTTGTAATTTCTGCTATATCAGAGGCGTAGTATAGAAGCCCACCAGCTTTTTCTATTATAGATTTTATAGTGGTAACACCAGGTTTTATGGCGTACCGTCCAGGCATTGCTACAGCACCTTCTAATTGGATAAAGCTATATGCTTGTGGTACAGGGTATATTTTCACCAAATCCCCATTTTCTAATACGAAGTCTCTTTCAGGATGTTTTCTTAAATCAGATAAGCTATCTTCAAAAGCAGTCCTATATTGATGATTTATGACTCTGTAGACTTGCACCCTTCCTTTATACGCAAAAGGTTCTAACCCACCAGCCATATGTATGAGGTCAAGTACTGTAGTTTTGCCTCTTAATTCATATATAGCTGGATACTTTACAGCCCCTGCTATTGCTACTTCTGGTCCAATGGGCGGTATGTATATTATATCACCTGGTTGAAGTCTTATATCTCCTTCCGTATCTCCGTATATTAAAAACCTATAAACATCAAAATGTGTAAGAATTTCCCCGTCTCTTTTTACCTCTATATTTCTCATAGAGCCTACTTTTGATGGCCCTCCGCAGCTAAATAATGCATCTATGAGAGTGGATGTAGAATAAACTCTACAGCTACCTGGATTTTTCGCATATCCTGTAAGGTAAATAGTCATCGTTCTTAACGCACCCATCGTGACGTTTAAATGAAAGTTTTTATAGTACTTTGAAAAGGCCGATTTTACGACATCTTTTAAATCTTTGAATTTTAACCCTGCTACTGTAACGGTACCAACACCAGGAATATCTATGTTGCCGTTTCTATCTACTGTTAAAGTATAATTTCCGTTTATGCTGCCCCATACTGTTATCTTTATCTGGTCGTTTGGACCTATGATGTAGTTTGGACCTACAGGTATATTTTGAAGAGGTTTAAATCTGCTAGTTCTAAATAGATTATATCCAAATTGTTTTAAACCAGTAGTTGAAACGCTAGTAGAAACTTTGCCGGATATAAACTTCTCAAATGAGGATTGATTACTTTGCTTGGATTTGATGGCTAAATTAATCATGTTGTTTTTGTTTATATTACTTGAGCGCTTTACATTTTCTAGTTTATTGTTTTGGTTTAACAAATTGCTATTCATGTTATCCTGATGGTTTGAATTATTTGAAGTATTATAGCTGCTTGTAGAGCTAGAATTGGGTCCTTGATTTGTCATATTAGTAGAAGTATTATACAAAGGCATCATTTCTATACCTTGGGCATATGAAGCTATGCCAATAAATATAGATATCATTGATAAAAGCAAAATACTTTTAAACAGAATAGCTTTTATAACTTGCTTAAGTCTGTATTCATTTTTATCCTCCAAGTTTATAGCTTTTAACAACATAGCCTTTATTTTATCATGATTTGATATAATTTGATAGGTTTTATTAAGGTATTATACACTACTTTGAAAGCAGTATCTCCATCCCTTTTTCGTAGGTCCTGTTGTTGCCGTTT
>JAGDWZ010000034.1 GCA_023269915.1 Hydrogenobaculum sp.
AAACGGCAACAACAGGACCTACGAAAAAGGGATGGAGATACTGCTTTCAAAGTAGATTTATCGTTGGTATTTATTTTTATATTGCCAAGCAAAAGTATAAAGCTTATAATATTAGTATGGAAAAGGAAAAGTTGGAAGTAGAAAGCTTTGAAGATGAAGCCCAAAGAGCTAGAGAAGAGGCTATTAAGATGCTTTTTAGCGCTTTTTTACCGCCAAAAGAGATAAGGGAAGAAGTGATAAGACAGATGAGAATATCTGAGATGGCTTTTTGGAAAGCGCTAAAGGCGGTGGTAGATTACAAAGTTCAAAAGCTTGAAAAACAAACAGAGCCAAAGCAAGACACCAAAAGAAAGGCAAAAAAGATTGACATAGAGTAATGACCAAAGAAATAGAGGACTTAAGAAAAGAGATAGACTTAGTAGACCAAAAGATAGTAGAGCTTTTAAACAAAAGGGCCAGTATAGCAAAGCAAATAGGAGAGATAAAAAAGCACAACAACATCCAAGTTAGAAATCTTCAAAGGGAAAAAGAAGTTATATCAAACGTCTTAAAAGAAAATGAAAAATATGGGCTTTTTCCAAGGGATGCATTAGAGATTATATACAAAGAGATTATTTCAGCAATAGCATCTTTGGAAGGGGCTGTTAAGATAGCTTACTTTGGACCAAAAGCCACTTTTACACATCAAGCGGCTATATCTCATTTTGGATTGTCTGCTGATTACATAGCTTGCGATTCTATATCTGCTGTTTTTGAGCTTGTAGAATCAAAAAACGCCCATTACGGAGTAGTACCCATAGAAAACACCATCGAAGGAGTGGTGAACCATACCATAGACCTTTTGATGGATGCTGACCTTTTAATATCTGGAGAGATTATAATACCCATAAATCTATTTTTACTATCAAGAGAAACAGATATCGCCAAGATAAACAAAGTTTATTCTCACAAGCACGCGTTGGCTCAAAGTAGGAAGTATTTGGAAAAAAATCTACCATTTGCTGAAGTATTAGAAGCAAAAAGCACCGCCAACGCCTGCGAGATAGCCCAAAAAGAACCAGGAAGCGCTGCCATAGCCTCAGAAGTGGCCTCTTACGTGTATGGCTTAAACATACTTGCAAGAAATATCCAAGACCAGAAAAACAACTTTACAAGGTTTTTAATAATAGGAAAAACCATTACCAAGCCTACTGGCAAAGATAAAACCAGCATCATAATGGGCGTAAAAAATCAAACAGGCGCTTTGTACAAAGCCCTTGAAATATTTTACAGACACTCTATCAATCTAACCAAGATAGAATCAAGGCCTTCAAAGAAAAAAGCCTGGGACGATATATTTTATGTTGATATGGAAGGGCATATAGAAGATAAAAATGTAAAAGATGCTTTGGAGGAGCTTGATAAAAGCGGTCATCTTATAAAATTTTTAGGCTCTTATCCAAGATGAACCTAAAGGAGTTTAGCGCTCTTAACGTAGCTTTTAACATACTTGGTGGTATAATAGCTGGGCTTTTCGTAGGGTACATGCTTGATAAAGCAGCTTTAGAGTTTTTTCACAAAAATACATCACCTTTCTTTTTATTTTTGTTTTTAGCTTTTGGCATAATAGCTGGGTTTAAAAACGCCTACCAAGACTTTAAGAAAACCCTAAAAGATGATTAATTTTTTCGTAGTAAGCATATTCCCGGAGATAATAGATTGCTATACTAAGTTTGGCATCTTGTCAAAAGCCATAAAACAAGGTATTGTAAAGGTGCATACTTTAAACCCAAGAAACTTTCATGAAAAGGTGGACGATACAGCTTACGGAGGATTCCCAGGAATGGTGTTAAAACCAGAACCTATCCTAGCGTCTTATCGTCATATACTTTCTATCACAAAAGAAAAGCCCTTTGTAATAAAACCAGAACCTTGGGGTAAAAGAATAGACCAAAATATATTAAATTATTTAAAAAATAAAAAAAATATTATAATATTATGTGGTAGATACGAAGGTATGGATAAAAGGATAGATACAATTGTGGACCTTGACTTATCGGTTGGAGATTTTATACTAAGCAGTGGAGAGATTGTAGCTCTATCTATAATAGACGGTGTTTCAAGGCTTTTAGAAGGAGTTCTATCAGATAGCGAAAGCTTAAAACAAGACTCATTTTCAAATAGATGGCTTGGCTATCCAGTATACACAAGGCCAGAAAACTTTGAAGGCTATAGGATACCTTGGGTATTAAAAACCGGCAACCACAAACTTATAGAACTTTGGAGCTTATGGGAGCGCATAGAGCTTACTTTTAAATCAAGACCTGATTTAATACCAAAAGATTTGACAGAGTTGGAGAATCTTTTTTTAAAAGCCATAAAATCAAATTTAAGTTTTGAGGAAGTAATACAATGGCACAAGAAAATATAATAGACGAAAAAACACTAGAAGATTTAAGAAAAATCATATATGAGTTAACCGGCAACTACTATCCAGACGAACGTTTGATGCTTTTAACAAAAAAAATGAACGCCTTCTTAGGACAAAGCAGTCAAGGATCTCAAGGCTCATCTGACTTACAAACAAACAAAGATGATAGTATAAGAGTTAAGATAGAAGAACTTTTCAAACAAAGAAAACTTACAAAAGAGATATTAGATATCATCACAGTACCAGAAACAAAATTTTTTAGAGAAAAAGTTCAGCTTGATGCTTTTGTTAAACATATAGCGCCAACTATCAAATCCAGCCCTATAAGAATAGCATCGTATGCTTGCGCCACCGGAGAAGAGGTTTACACTCTTGCAATGATGCTTGAGCTAAAAGCTATACCTTATCAAATTATCGGTTTTGATATAAACGAAACGTATTTGGAAAAAGCAAGACAAGGCATATATCCCAAAAGGGAACTAAACGATATACCAAAAGAGTACCACCATTTTGTAGAACCACAAGAAAATCATATAAAAATAAAAGACAATTTAAAAAAGAACATCCAATTTAAACAACTAAACCTTATAAAGCCTGAAGATTTCGCACCCTATAAGGAAATGTTTGATGCTGCTTTTTGTAGAAACGCATTGATATACTTTAACGATGATTCAAAGCTAAAAGCTATAAAGAACATAACATATACGTTAAAAATGGGCGGGTATTTTGCTGTGTCTATGACAGAAGTGCTTAGCAAGATACATACTCAGTTTTTTGAAATCGTAAAAGTAGAAGGTATTTTCTTTTATAAAAAGATTAAACAAGTTTAAGTTAAAAATTGCGAGGGAAGGATTTGAACCTTCGACCTTCGGGTTATGAGCCCGACGAGCTACCAAGCTGCTCCACCTCGCATTATTATCCTATCATATTAAAAGTCAAAATACAATGATAATATTCATATGACTTTCAACAAACCTTCGTTATAATCAAATGATATAATTAACGTTATGAAAAACTTGCCTATTGGCATACAAACCTTTAGAGATATCGTACAAGAAAATTACTACTATGTAGATAAAACTCACTTTATACCTAAATTATCTGGTAGATACTACTTTCTTTCTCGTCCCAGAAGATTTGGAAAATCTTTATTCTTAGACACACTAAAAGAGGCGTTTTCTGGCAACAAAGAGCTGTTTAAAGGTCTATATCTATACGATAATTGGGATTGGGATAAAAAATATCCTATAATAAAGTTTGACCTAAGTCAAGCATCATCAAATACAGAAGAAAACCTTATAGAGTCTTTAAATTCATTTTTAAATGATATAGCACAATCTCACAGTATAAAGCTAAAGAAAAGACTATTGCAATTAAGATTCCAAGAGCTCATCCAAAAACTTTCTGAAAAATACAATCAAAAAGTGGTAATACTAGTAGACGAGTATGACAAGCCTATATTAGATGTTATAGAAGACTTAGAAAAAGCTAGAAGAAATAGAGATATCCTTAAAAAGTTTTTTGAGATATTAAAGCCTTCTGACCCATATATAAAGCTTGTATTTCTCACTGGTGTATCAAGATTTTCAAAAGTCTCTATATTTAGTGGGTTAAACCAGCTAAACGATATCACATTGGACCCAAATTTTGCTTCTATATGTGGATATACAGAGGAAGAGCTTGAAAGGGTATTTGATGATAGACTAAAAGACTTTGACAAGGATAAGATAAGAGAGTGGTACAACGGCTATAGTTGGCTTGGAGAGAAAGTTTACAACCCTTTTGATATACTCTTACTCTTTGATAAAAAAATGTTTAAAGCTTACTGGTTTGAAACAGCCACACCTACGTTTTTGATAAAGATGCTAAGACAAAACAAATACTACATACCAGAACTTGAAGACTTAAAAGTAGGAGATGAGATACTATCAAATCTTGATGTAGACAATCTAAGAGTAGAAAATCTTTTGTTTCAATC
>JAGDWZ010000040.1 GCA_023269915.1 Hydrogenobaculum sp.
ATAATATATCTCATATTATACAGTTAGATATTTAATTATATTAGATACATGATGCAAGAGGCAGACAACACAGTTGTAGAGCTTGATAAAGTGCTTATTAGTAGCATGAGAGATATGATAAGGGCAAAAGCTTATGAGCTAAAGCAAGCACACTTAGATGAAGACGTAGTAAGAGCCATAGACCACATAGAAAGAGTGACAAGATATACAGAGAAACTTGAAGACCTTGAGAAAAAAGTAAAAAACAACACCTTTAACGGCTATCTTTCCAACGCCGAGATTGTTATAATGAAAATTGTAGAAAGTGTTTTAAAAGATATAGAAAAACTTCAAGAAAAAGAAGGGATTTATTTAAGTCAGATGAAACTCTCCATATATGAAAGTCTAAACGAAATAGCATCCATAATAGAAAAATACCTTGACTAAAACCTGGCCAAAATATCTTTTACTTTTTCTATAGACATGCCCTCTCTAACGATGCTGATTTTGTCGTTTTCTATTTCTACTATGCTAGATGCCACACTGTCTATAAAACCTCCATCTATATAAAGGGGTATTTCATCTTGGAAGTATCTTACAGCTTCTTCTATAGACTTTGCAGGAGGTTCCCCTTCTTTGTTGCAAGAGGGTGCCAAAAGAGGTTTTTGAAGCTTGTCTAAAAGCTCTTTTATAAAACCTTTTTTTGGTATTCTAAAACCTAAATTCTTGTCTTGGGCTTTTAGTATGATACTAACACCATCTATTTTAGAAAGCTCATACACCTTATCGGTGGGTACAAGGGAATAATACCCCAAGAAAGATATATCTGGCAAAAGCCTAAGAAAGGGCTTCTTTGAAGGTCTTCTTATTTTGTAAATGTAGTTTAGGGCTTCTTCGTTGTCTAAAGCCAAAACACCGTATATGGTATCTGTGGGTGCGCAAATGGGTTTATTCTGAAGCAGTATATCTGTTGCAAAGTCTATTAGTCCCTTTTCTTCAATACTTTTTATATAAAAAGCCATGAAAACATGGTAAAGTTTGATGTTTTTTTTTCAATGATAAAAAATAGTTTTAGTTTTGTGATTTTGTTTAGTACATTTTTTTTCAATAGAGTTATAATATTTGTCTACAATGTTTGGAGGTAAGCTAATGCAAGAAAAAGACTCTTGCGGTGTTGGTTTTATATGTGATATAAGCGGTCAAAAATCCAATAAGATTGTAAAATATGGCATTGAAGCTGTCAAGAATCTAACTCATAGAGGTGCCATAGGTGCTGACGGTAAAACGGGGGATGGTGCAGGCGTACTAATACAAATACCTCATAAATTTTTTAAAAAAGAAATAGAAAGGCTTGGTTTTGAAATATCTTCTATAGATAACTTAGGTGTTGGAGTTTTATTTCTAAAAAACAACGATACGTCAAAAGTAGAAGACATAGCAAGGAAAATGGGCTTTAAGGTGATAGGATTTAGAGATGTACCAGTGGATAAATCTGCCCTTGGAAAAAGCGCTCTTGATACAATGCCCGTTATAAAACATATGCTTTTAGATTTAGAAGGCGTAGAACACAAAGAGCTTGCCTTGTATTTTCTTCGTAAAAGCCTAAAAAAAGAGCTAAAAATATATATACCATCTTTGTCTTCAAAAACTATAGTTTATAAAGGCATGTTTGTGGCTTATCAAATAGACCATTTTTATAGAGATTTAGAGGATGAAGATATAGAATCTTCCATATGCCTATTTCATCAAAGATATTCCACAAACACATTTCCAAATTGGAACCTTGCTCAACCTTTTAGATACTTAGCCCACAACGGTGAAATAAACACCATAAACGGCAACAGAAACTGGATGATGGCCATACAGTCTGAGCTTTACCACAAGCTTTTAGAAGATAAGATCAAGCTAATAAAACCGATAGTGGAATACGATGAAAGCGACTCTGGGTCTTTGGATAAAGTTTTTGAGCTTTTGGTATTAACAGAGTATCCAGTAGAACACGCCATAAACATGCTAATACCACCTGCCTGGGAAAACGACTATACGCTTGATGATGATATAAGGGCGTTTTTTGAATACAAATCTTTACTTATGAAACCTTGGGATGGTCCAGCTGCCATAGTTTTCACGGATGGTGTGAAAGTAGGTGCTCACTTAGACAGAAACGGTTTAAGACCCTCAAGGTATATCATCACAAAAGACAACATAGTGATACTTGGTTCTGAAGTGGGTATGGTAAACATAGACCCGCAAGACATAAAAGAAAGTGAAAGATTATCTCCAGGCGATACGCTTCTTATAGATACAAGCACTAAAAGCCTAAAAACCACCGAAGAGATACTAAAAGATATATCTAAGAAAAACCCTTACAAAAAATGGATAGAGGAAAACTTGGTAAGGCTTGAAAACCTCATAGAAGAAAAATCTTTAGAAGATGAACATTTAGACAAAGACAAACTTACCCGTCTACAAGCATATTTTGGATATACAACAGAAGAGCTAAAAAACCAAATAGACTATATGGCAAAAGAGGGCAAAGAATACACGTTTTCTATGGGCGACGATACACCGCTACCACCACTAAACGAAAAACCAGTACTGATGTTTAGGTACTTCAAGCAAAGGTTTGCCCAAGTGACAAATCCACCTATAGATTCTATAAGAGAGCGCTTTGTAATGAGCCTCAAGATGAACCTTGGACACAAGAGAAACTTCTTGATAGAAACCAAAGAACATGCAAGAAGATTTCAAATAGACTCTCCGGTGCTTTTACCCTATCATATAAAAACTATAGAAAACCAAAAAGATTTTAAAGTAAAACGCATATCCCTTTGCTATCCAAAGCACAGAAGCGACAACATACAAGCGCTTCAGGATTTAAAAGGCTTTGAAAGGGTATCAGATATTCTAATGGATGCCGTTTACGAAGGCATACCTATAATAGATTTAAAGATAGGCCTAGAGGTACTTACTCATCTAGTAGAACAAGCTGTAAAAGATGGAGTAGATATTATCATACTATCCGACAAAGATGTGGACGAAAAAAACGTAGCTATACCAAGTCTTCTGGGAGTAAGCGCCTCTGTAAGACACCTTGCTAAGCTTGGGTTGTCTCAAAAGGTTAGTTTTATAGTAGAAACCGGTGAGGTAAGAGATACGCATTCTCTTGCATGTCTTATAGGCTACGGAGCATCCGCTGTTTATCCGTACCTTCTTTACGAAACCCTTTATCACAACTACAAAGAAAACTACGAACAAGTGATAATGAACTATAAAAAAGCCTTAGAAGATGGCATTTTAAAGATAATGGCTAAGATGGGTATAGCCACTTTGAACTCTTACCAAGGGGCCGAGATATTTGATTCTGTTTGTCTAAACAAAGATTTTGTGGATGAATATTTTACAGGCACTCCCGTTACATTAGAAGCAGATGGTATAGAGCAAATAGAAGAATCCATTATAAGAAGACACGACTTTGCTTTTAACAGCGAAAAACCAACCCTTGACTATGGTGGTGATTTAAGGTTTAGAAAAGGTGGTATCTACCATGCTTGGTCTCCTCACGTGGTAAGAGCGCTTCACAAGTATTTAGAAACCCTTGATTACAACGACTATCTTGAATTTTCTAAGATCGCCAACGAAGAGCATCCTACTTTTATACACCATCTTTTAGATTATAAAAAAGCTAAAAGCCCAATACCCATAGAAGAAGTAGAACCAGAAGAAGAGATATTAAAACGATTTGTTACCGGCGCTATGTCTTTGGGGGCGTTGTCTCCGGAAGCTCATGAAGTATTGGCTCTTGCCACCAATATGCTTGGTATGAAATCAAACAGCGGTGAGGGTGGTGAAGACCCAGAAAGATATTTTACAGAGAAAAACAGCGCTATAAAGCAAGTGGCTTCTGGCAGATTTGGTGTGACACCCACTTACCTTGCCTCTGCAAAAGATATAGAGATAAAAATAGCCCAAGGTGCAAAACCCGGCGAAGGTGGGCAGCTTCCGGGCAAAAAGGTAAGTCAATACATAGCTAAAATAAGATATTCTCAAGAAGGTATCACTCTTATATCACCCCCACCTCATCACGATATCTACTCTATAGAAGATTTGGCTCAACTTATAAACGATTTAAAAAAGGCAAACCCAAAGGCCCGTATATCTGTAAAGCTTGTAAGCGAGTCTGGGATTGGCACTATAGCATCAGGGGTAGCCAAAGCTTACGCCGATATCATACAAGTAAGCGGTGCCGAAGGAGGCACTGGAGCATCTCCTATTAGCTCCATAAAAAACGCTGGTAACTATTGGGAAATAGGGCTTTACGATACAGTCAAAACCCTTATGGAAAACAACCTAAG
>JAGDWZ010000064.1:0-2351 GCA_023269915.1 Hydrogenobaculum sp.
TAACTCCTCCCAATCCCAATCTTCTTTGCACATAAAAGGTTCTTCTTTCCCGAAAATATTATGGGGGACTATGCAGATGTCGTAACCTAAGTGCCTTAAAATGGTTTCCATATGAATTATGGTGATTCTAACCTAGTTTTTCATAGCCATTTAAAATACCTTACTTATAGTTTGTCTAAAGATTTCCCACCAGTTTACCATTGCATGATACTTTAATGTCCATTCTACTTTACAAAATACACTTTTAGCTATGGAATGTCAAGTGAGATTGACAAAACAGTTTAAAACCATCGGCTTTTGATAAAATTCTTTGCCAATATGTTTTAAGTGAGTTTTGGATACTCGCCTTTTTCTATGGCAAAAACGTCTTCTACCGCAAATTTGTTTTGTTTTAAAAAGTTGTAAGTCTCAAAAGCCTTTTCCTTTGATGAAAAGCCAAAGACAATACCGCAGTGAGGGTATATCTCTTTTGGTACTGGCAATTTTACGTAAGAGTTCATGTTCTTTTCTTGTAAAAACTTGTCCGCTCTAACACCTTCTGACACAGATACAAAGGTTATTAGATATTTTGGCTTACCAAAAGGTATTATATCAAGAAAATGCTTTATTGCGTGAAGCTTAACGCCAAGGGCTATAAATTTGACTTTATCTATTAGTTTTTCTCCTTTAAAGCCTTTGCCACGCTCTACTATCGCCACATAATAGCCGTTTTCTTCTTTAAAATCTATTAGTTTGTTTCCAGACTCAAAAGCCCATGTCTCTATATCTTTTTTAAAGGCTTTGTCGTCTGCCATCACCATGAGTTTTTCGCCCACTGGTATTTCCTTTAGCTTTCTTGATACCAACGTAAGGGGTAATGGACAAAACAACCCTCTTGTATCCACTGTCTCCATAAGCTCACCTCACAAAATTATAAATATAATAAAACATTTTCACAATAAAAGGATAAAAATCATCATAAAATATCACCAATGGTTTTTAAAATCTCTATACTGGCAATATCTTTTGGCATTTTTGGTAGGCTTTTAACAGCTTTATTTGTTATTACATATCCCTCAAACTCATCAGCGCCCATCACAGATATAGGGTTTGCCACTATGGCGTCTAAATTTTTATTTAATAGTTTTGACTTGGCATTTTCTATGAGCTTTTGCTCCTCTTCCAAGGCAAAGCCTATTAGCTTCTGATGGGTTTTTTTCATAGAGCCCAGCTCTTTTAATATATCCTTTGTTTTTAAAAGCTCTAAAACTATCTTATCTTCAGTTTTTTTTATCTTTCCTTGATATTTTGAAGATACTTTGTAATCTGATATGGCGGCGTTCATTACGATTATATCGTAGTCATTAAAGATGTTTGTTATATAATTGTAAGCTTTTTCAACATCCATGTTTGATACATCAAGAAAATCAGCTTTTGCTCCTAAGGACTTAAATCCCATCGTTAGATATCTTGCCATCTTACCAGAAGAGCCATTTGATATAAATCTCACATCGTCTATATACTCTTTTGTAGCTCCTCCTATTACAAGAGCTTTTTTACCTTTGAAAATAGGCTTATCGTTGGCGCTTTGTATGTAAAATAGTATCTCTTCTGGCTCCGCCATTTTGCCAACACCCTCTTCGTTACAAGCCAGAAGCCCGTATATAGGTTCTATAATCTTAAAACGATATTTTTCTATTTCTTTTATATTCTCTTGGGTGATATCATTTTCATACATAACGGTGTTGGCTGAAACTGCCAATAGAATATAGCTTTTGTAAGCCAATGCTGTGGTAGTAAGAAGATTGTCGGCTATAGCATACCTTAGTTTAGACAACGTGTTTATAGTGCAAGGGGCTATTACAAAAGCATCTGCCCACCTTGCCAAATCTATATGGCAAAGGGGGTAATCTTTCCATGTTTCGTCGGTGTACACTTCGCCTTGAGAAAGAGTTTTTACTATCATAGGGCTTATAAACTCTCTGGCAAAATTTGTCATAATGGTTTTTACGTTGTGATGTTTTTTCTTTAAAAGCCTAATGAGTTCTAAGGTTTTATAACAAGCTATACCCCCAGATATGCCAACAAGTACATTCACTTAGATTCCTCGATTTTGCAAACTTGAAGCACTTCTTCTGTGGTGGTGATACCCTTTAGTATCTTTTCTATGCCGTCTTCTAAAAGGCTCTTGTAGTTTATATGATTTTTAATATATTCCCAAGAGGGGTTTTGAGATATTATGTTTTTTAACTTATCATCTACATTTATTATCTCAAAAAGCCCAATACGACCTTTATATCCAGAATACATACAGTGCTCACATCCCAAACCTTTGTAAAAGGTGTAATTTCCTTCTTCTAAATCGTGGCATA
>JAGDWZ010000064.1:2451-18097 GCA_023269915.1 Hydrogenobaculum sp.
CTTGTAATCCAAGTTCTTTTAACTCTAACTCTGACGGTGTATATGGGCTTTTACAATGAGGACAAATCTTTCTTACAAGCCTTTGAGCTATAAGCCCTTCCACCGAAGAAGCGATTAAAAACGGTTCTATGCCTATATCAAAAAGCCTTGTGATGCTAGATAGTGCGTTTTGAGTGTGAAGGGTAGAAAGCACCAGATGACCTGTGAGAGCCGCTTGAATGGCGATTTCTGCGGTTTCTTTGTCTCTTATCTCACCTATCATAATGATATCTGGGTCTTGTCTTAATATAGACCTAAGCCCTGAGGCAAACGTAAGCCCCACTTTGGGATTTACTTGTATTTGAGAAATACCATCTATCTGATATTCCACTGGGTCTTCTATGGTGATAATATTTTTTGATGGGTTTTTTAGCTTTTTTAAAAAAGCGTATAGACTTGTGGATTTTCCGCTACCTGTTGGTCCTGTAACAAGGATTATGCCGTAGGGTTTTGAGATGATATTCAATATTTTTTGATAATCTTCTTTTAAAAGCCCCAAATCTTCAAGCTCTAAGGCTGTGTTTGATTGGTCTAAAATTCTAAGCACCACTCTCTCCCCAAACAAAGAAGGTATGGTAGATACTCTTATGTCTATCTCCTTTTTGGATATCTTTATCCTAAATCTGGCATCTTGAGGAAGTCTTTTTTCCGCCACATTCATATTAGCTATAACCTTTATACGGGACAATACGCTTTGATAAAAGCTGTTGGTGAGTTCTTCTACGGTTATAAGTTTTCCGTCTATTCTCATTCTCACATATACGTTTTTCTCGTAGGGTTCTATGTGTATATCAGAGGCTCCTGTTTTTATAGCTTTTAATAAAATGTTGTTTACAAAGATAATAGCTGGGCTTTCGAGCTCGTCTTTTGACAGGTCTATAGTTTCGAATTCTAGCCTTATATTTTGATTGTCCTCTTTCTGGTAAGATTGGGATAAAAAGTTGTTCCAGTGCTCTAAAAACTCTTCCTCACTTATTATCAAGGTTTTTATCTTTTTATGTGTAAAAAAATAAAGGGCGTTTTTAACAAAAGCTACGTTTTGAGTATTTGATAACTCTATAGTTAGGCTCTCTTCGTCTTCTTTTAAAGGTATAAACCTTAGGCTTTTTGCTAAAGCTAATACGTTGTCCTCTTTGGTATCTACAAAAGAGGAGTGCATTTTAATCTGTTTGAAGCTCTATAACATCGGTATCTTTTACTATTTCAAGCTGGCATGTAAGCCTTCTGTCTTCATCATACTCTCCTATGCGCCATAGGGTATCTGACTCTTTTTCAGAAACTTCGTTTAAGGCCTCAAGCCCTTTTAACACGGTAGCCACGCAAACCCCGCATTGACCGTCGGTACATCCAAATTCAACGCCTGCTTTTTCTATAAGGTCGTGTATATCTTGAAACTTTGTTCCTACATCAAAATTTCCTATGACCTTTTTATTTACAATAAGCTTTGCCATAGCACACTCCTTTTAGATTTGTCCCATTTCTTTTGCCATTTCAACAAGTCTTTTTATGCGTTCTTCTGTGGGTGGATGAGTAGAAAAAAGTTGACCTAAACTCCCCATAGGGTTCTCTATAAATAAAGCGGCAGTGCCTTGATTTACCTCTACGGGTGATCTTTCTACGTAATCGTGTATCTTTTTAAGAGCCTTTGCTAAAGACAGTGGGCACCCACATATATGAGCACCGGTAGCATCGGCTGCAAACTCTCTGGAACGAGATATCGCAAATTGAATGATAGATGCTATTATCGGAGTTATTATTATAAGGAGTATAGCTACTATGGGGTTTGAATTCCTGTCTCTATCTTGCGCTCCAAATATAAGACTAAATTGAAATATATTTACAAGGGCACTTATGGCTCCTGCTATGGTGGCAGCTATGGTGGATATCAATATGTCCTTGTTTTTAATATGTGAAAATTCATGTGCTAAAACACCCATTATTTCATCTTCGTTTAAAAGCTTTAAAAGGCCTGACGTTACAACTACTTTGCTGTGATGCTCATCTCTTCCGGTGGCAAAGGCGTTTGGTTGGTCCATATCTATTATATAAAGCTTTGGTATTGGTATGTTTGCTCTTTGGGCGAGCTTTTCTGCTATCCTAAAAAGACCAGGGGCCTCTTGAGGTGTAAGCTCTTTTGCTCCATACATAGAAATAATAATAGAGTCTGAGTAGTAATAGCTTATAAAGTTTGTAAAAGCTGAAAAAATAAGCGCCAAAAGAAGGCCAGATTGACCCCCCAACACGTAGCCCACTGCTAAAAATATACCTGTTAAAATACCTAGAAGTATTGTTGTTTTAAACAAGTACTTCATATCTCAAAGTCTTTTAAATACTTTGCCCTGCTTGGATGTCTTATTTTTCTTATGGCTTTTGATTCTATCTGTCTTATGCGCTCTCTGGTTAGGTTAAACATAGCTCCCACTTGCTCTAGCGTATGCTCTATACCATCCACTAGCCCAAACCTATACATAATGACTTCTCTTTCTTTGTCGGATAATGTGCTTATTATCTTTTCTATCTGTTCTCTTAGTAGTTTTCTGGCGGTAGTTTCTTCTGGGTTTGATATGCTTGAATCTTCTATAAAGTCTTTAAGATGGGTATCTTCGTCATCTCCTATAGGTGTTTCAAGGGATATAGGCTCTTGTATAGATTTCAATATCTTTCTTACTTTGTCTGGTGACATGTTTAGAACTTTTGCTATTTCTTCTGGGGATGGTTCTCTGCCATTTTCTTGGAAAAGCTTTTTGGATACTTTTGATATCTTGTTGATAGTCTCTATCATGTGTACTGGGATACGTATGGTTTTGGCTTGGTCGGCTATGGCTCTTGTGATGGCTTGTTTTATCCACCAAGTGGCATACGTAGAGAATTTGAAACCCTTTTTGTAGTCGTATTTGTCTACTGCTTTCATAAGCCCCATGTTGCCTTCTTGTATAAGGTCCAAGAAATGAAGTCCTCTATTTATATACTTTTTAGCTATGGAAACAACCAGTCTAAGGTTTGATTTGACCATTATATCTTTTGACTCTTTAACGCGTTTTCTGCCTTGTTCTATTATGTTTATAACCTTGTTTAGTTCCTCTGGTAAAACGCCTAAACGCCTTTCTATATCCTCTACCTCTTTTTGTAGAGCCAAAAAGTTTGACCTGCTTATTTCAAAGCTATGAAAAGGCATGTGTTTTTCTATTTTATTTAATATTTCTTTGTTTTTGTCATAGTAAGAAAGCAACTCTTCTATATTGGGGTGTATTGCTTGGAATCTTCTTCTTTGAATTTCTAAAGAGTTTAATTTGCTTTTGTAGTCTTTACACAATTTAATAAACTCATCTGCTATTTTTTCATATCTTGAAAATTTAATATTCATGCCTTTTAGTGTTTTATTCATCTCTGCATGAGCTTTTAGATACTCTGCTTTTGTTTTTTTATCCTTATAGGTTAGGAAAAGCGTCCTTTTTTCAATTACTGTTTTGTATTTTTTGGCAAGCTCTATGCCTTTTTCTATGAAGACTGAGTCTATGTGTTCGGCTTCTTCATATTCGTCGTAATCAGTGTGTTCTTCTTGGATATCCAATATCTCTTGGGATCTCATCTTGCCGTCACATACTTTTGCCCAATACCTTAGGACCATATCCACTAGAAAAGATGTTCTTAAAAGTCCTCTTCTTAGTTGCTTTCTGCCCATTTCTATATATTTTGCATGTTCTATTTCGTCGGCTCTACCAAGCAAAGCGATCTTGCCCATCTCTTTTAGATAGTGTCTTACAGAATCGTTGTTTTTTAAGTCGGCTTCTGTTATGTTGGCTGAGACTATCATTTCATCGTCTTCTTCAATCTCTTCTTCTTGATTTATATATACTTCTGTCTCATCTTCTAGTATCTGAATACCTTTTTCTGAAAGTACGTCAAACAACGATTCTAGGTCTTCTGACTCTATAAAGTCTTCGCTAACATACTCGTTTATGTCGTCGTATGTGACGTAGCCCTTCTCTTTACCTATTTCAAGAAGCTGTTCTTTACCTTTAGCTTTTCCCATACAACCTCCTTAAACATTAAGCTATTTAAGATATAAATTCAAATTAACTTCTACCATGAGAAATATAATACTTTTTTGCATAAGTTCTTCTACTTATAGTATTTTTAATGTTTATAAGATCTTCTTCAGTAAGATAGCGCTGTTCTTCTAAGGTTTTTATGAGAAATTTTTCTAAAGCCTCTTTGGGAATATAGTTTAGAGAATCTAATAGCTTCATCTCATCTTCGGTTAGTTCTTGCCCGTATTTTATCTTTTCGGCAATGATTATTGAGTTTTTATCAAGCCAATTTATGTCTAAAGGATTTATATCAACATAGCGCTCTTGTGAACCGTGGCATACTTGTGTATCTTGGTATACTTGTGAATCGTGGTAGACTTGTTGGGCGTGGTATACTTGTGAATCGTGGCATACTTGTAGAGCTTTTAGGAGCATCTTGTCCTTCATTGGTATTTTATCATATGGATTATCCTTGTTCTCTTCTTCGTATATTGGTTTTTTCTTTGCTATATATTGCTCTAATATATGCTTTGGAATCCCTATAGAGATAAACTTTTGAGTATATTGGTATATGTCTTGGGGATTTTCAAGGTAAGAGAATAAGTCTAGCGCTGTTTTTATATCTTCTAATTCTATGCTCATATCTATAATATTTTTGGCTTTTCTTAAAAGCTCTAACAGCCCTTCTTTCCCAAACTTTAGCCCAAATTCATCCGGGTCTTTTGCATCTTCTATGCCCACATACAAAGGTTCTATGCCTCTTGCTATCAGATATGTAGAAGCCCTTAAACTGGCGTTTTTACCAGCGTTGTCGTTGTCAAAAAGAAGATAAGCTCTTTTGGCGTATTTTGAGAGTATTTTTGCGTGCTCGTTGCCAAAAGCAGTACCAAGAGGTGCCACAACGTTTCTTACGCCTATTTGATAAAGTCTTATAACATCAAAATATCCCTCTACTAGTATCACCTCTTCTTTTTCTTTTATATAAGGAAGTGCCAAGTCTATACCAAAAAGAAGCTGGGATTTTTTAAATAAGAAAGAGTCTGGAGAGTTTAGATATTTTATGACCGATTTATCATCGTACAAAATTCTACCGCCAAATCCTACCACCCTTGAGGATATATCTTTTATCGGTATTATAAGCCTTCCTTCAAATATATCTCTGATGGAGTTTGAAGATTGATATAAGTTTTGAGTGCTTTTATAAAGATTAAGGTAGTATTCGGATATGTTTTGCAAAAATTCTATAACCTTATAACTGTTTGGCGAATAGCCTATATCAAAATTCTCTATTGTTTTGGGTGTTATTTCTCTTTTCCTAAGATATTCTATAGCTTTTGGGCTTTTTGTGAGCTCCTCATGGTAAAAGCTAGATACTAAACCCATCACTTCATAAATCTTTTGATCCTTTTCCTCGTTTTTTATATTTATCGGTAGGTTATATTTTATGGCTAACTTTGAAAGAGCTTCCATATAAGTGATGTTTTCATACAAAGATACAAACTTTACCACGTCCCCGCCTTTGCCGCACCCAAAGCATTTCCATATTTGTTTTTGTTCTGATACTGATAAAGAGGGTGTTGAATCATCGTGAAATGGACATTTGCCTAAATAGTTGTTTCCACTTCTTTTTAGCTCTATGTAAGAAGATATTTCTTTTACTATGTCTATTTTTCTTATAGCATCTTCTATTGATATGCTATTAGATTTTTTCTTTTCTAAAACATCACCACTACTTAGCATCGTAAATAAGCTAACCCGACTTTTAAAATTGTCAATGATGTTTTGTTAAGCATCATCTATCAGGGTTTCTACGCTTTTTCTTTCAAAGAGATTTGATACTTTTGGAAGTATCGTTGATTTTACCACTTCTTTGACGTTGTCAGAATCGTTTAGCTTCCTTGCACATCTTATGGTGTCTCTCATGGAAAATACGAAGTCTATCGCTTCCTCAGATTGCCCAGACTGATAGTCTCTATAGGCCTTTCTAATAGAAGAAGCTATTTTTAAAAGCTCAAAAATCTTGTAGAGATTTTTTATGGTAATTTCTGATACATTTATAATTTTGTCGTGGCTTATACCATTTATTTTATCATACCAAAGGTATATAAAGTCCTCCTTGGTAAGGCTCTCAAATCCAGCTATATAATCTTTTAGTATTATTGCCTCGTCTGGATAGTAAAAACCTTTTTCATCTTCAAAAGGTGGGTAGTCTACGTACAAAATATCTGCTCTTGATTTTATGTCTTGAGGAAGCTCTGATACACCTAAATAGTTTTGCGGGTTCATAGCACCTACAAAAAGCACGTTTTTTTCGGCTTTTACGATGCTGTCGTAAGAAAGATACATATACCTTCTGTAATCAAACAAAGGGTTAAACACCTTTACAAGAGAGGTAGGCAATGTGTTTATCTCATCAAAGAATATGATAGCGTTTGGGGTTTCCAAAGCTTTTATGAGGTTTGATTTTGTTCTTTTGGTGCCGACTTTTGGGTCATACTCATATACAAAGGTTATATCCTCTTTTTCCATCTTTGAATGGCATGGAATTATGAAAAGTGGTCTTCTGGTAAGAGCGCTGTAAACTTCTATGAGGAAGTTTTTACCTACACCGGCATCTCCTTCTATGATGACTATGCCTTCTTTGTATTTTAGCTGTTCGTTTAGAGCTTTTGATAACATGCTTAAATTTTGCACAAACCACGGAGTGTCTTCAAAGCTAACGGTAGGGTTTAAGCTTATGCTATCTTGATAGCCGAAAAGTCCATTTAGTTTTGAGAGGTATCTTGATATCCATTTAGGCTTATGTCTCATCTCATCTATGGTAAGATAGTTGTTGTACCTTTTGGGCTCTCTTGTTATGCCATCTTCTCTTACAAAGGATATTTTGGAATAAAGCTTTTGCTCTATGACGATTTTTTCTTCCAACTTAATTTGCCATCTTAATTTTTTTCTTATGTTCTGAGGTATTTCTACTACTGTATCGGCTATTTTGATAATGTCTTTTTGTATGTCAATCCTATACTTTTCTAACCTTCTACTTATTATAAACCTTTGAACAAGCTTGTTTAACCTATCAAAAGCTTCGTTTTGCAGTTCTCTTGGCAAATTTAAAAATACTTCCCTCGCTTTTTTAACTTCTTCTAAAGATTCTGCTTCTATTTGATTTGCAACGGCATTTTTTGCTATTGCTTCTTCAACTTCTTTTAGATGCTTCTCTATGAGATTTTTTAAAGATGTGATAGCTTCTTGCTGTAGTTTTTCAAACTCTTCTTTATAGTTTTCATCTAAGTTTTTGCCAAACTCTTGAAGTTCTTCGTAAATTTTGGCGTTCACGTTTGGTATTTGGCTTTTAAAAGCCTCAAACTTTAGCTCTATAATCTTTTGATGAAGCTCTTCTTCAGCTTTTTCTATAAGCTCTCTTATATCTTTAAAGGGATAGGATATAAGGGTTTTTAGTTCTTTTAATTCTGGTATATCCTCTGTTTCGTTGCTGGCTAATTTTTTCTTAAAGTCTTTGTATAGCTTTTGGGCATTTTTTCTTATTGCTTCTTGACGCTCTTTTGGATAATATAAATTTAGCAAGTTGGTTTCAAACTTTTTAAGATAGTAAAGCTTGTTTTCTTTGTCAAAAAAGGATGTATATATAGAACCGTCTGGTGATACTTTTACAACAGAATATCCACCATCTTCTAAGCTTCCCATTTCTTCTCCAAGCTTTGTATCAAAAAACGTTAGTTTGTTTTCGTCTTTGTCGGCCATCAAAACTATGTGCTCATATACATCAATGTCTGAGGGGTTGCAAGATACTTGATATCTAAACACTTCTGTTTTTGTGTTTAAGTTGTATCCTATTAGCTCTTTTCCTCCTAGGTACAATATGTCATCTTTAAATGTAGCGCAGCTAGAGGGTATATTTAGTTCTTGCAATATATTTCCATTTATATCTGCAATCACAGTCTTCTTTGGGCCCGATATAACTATATTTCTATTTTTTAAAAGCTTAATAAACTTTATCTGTTCAAAATCTTGAAGTCTAAAAATATTTTTTGGTTCTATGAGACCTTTTTCAAAATCAAGCTCCACAATGACTACTTGGTTAGAAATAGCACCGTATATCAAAATTCCATTTTCTATATCTAATCCACCTGCTGGTCTTAAGCCTTCTTGGGATAGTTTTATGCTTTTCCAGGTCCTTGGATTGTAAGGGTCTACCATGTCATGCACGGATACGTAAGGAGGGCTTGATATGGCAAGGTATCTATCTCTAAAGATTATACTTACCACCGCTTGAGAAGGAGGTCTTGCCGGAAGTCTTACGAGATTCCCGTTGTATTTGTATAGGCTGAAAAGCCCGTGTCTTCTGCCGGCTAAAAACCAATAGCCATCTTGGGATACTGCCATTGTCTCTATCCAGTACTCTTCTATCCTTGCATCTTTGTCTTGCTCTAAATAGCCAGGGCTTATTTCTATATCTTTTATGCGTATGATATTAGACTTTGATAATTGGTTTTCTTCTTTTTGCTTTCCTAAGAGTTTTTCAAGTATACCTTTCATAGCATAATAAATTTATAAAAAAAATTAACCTATGTTATAACTTTAGCTTTAGACTTTATAAGAAATTCTTTATATAAGCAAATGCTAATATAGGTTATATTTAAAAATTGTGTATGTGTTTTATGGTATACTTTTATTTTTAGATTGATAGGAGGTAGCTATGGAAGCATCAAGGCGCGATTTTATGCAATATGTAGTTGGTGCTTTTGGCGCGGTAGCTGCTGTAGGCGCTGCTTATCCTATACTTAAAAGTTTAGGACCAAGTGCAGCGGCAGCGCTTCAGTCAAAAGTGGATTACGATGTAAGCCAACTAAAACCAATGGATGTAAGAGTGACGTCCTGGAAAGGTTTTCCGGTGTTTGTTATGATGTTGCCAACGCCTTTTAACTGGAATGGTCCAGAAAGAAACAACAAGTATAAAAACCATAACAGGGATATACTTGGCAACCACAATGTTTACGCTATCATAGGAAAGTGTACCCATCTTGGGTGTATTCCCCTATGGAAACCAGACGGGGACCCAGGAGTGCATCTTCCAAACACTCCTATATTTCATTGTCCTTGTCACGGTAGTTTATATACCCCTTGGGGAGATAACATATCTGGTCCTGCACCTTTACCCCTTGGCGTTCCGCCGCAAGCTCTAAATGGCAATACTCTTGAGATAGGTACCCCAGGATTTGTAAAGAAGTTCTGGAATCCGTATGTTTAATAGGAGGAGGTCAATTTATGCTTGGTAAGCTTGCAAACTACATAGAAGAGAGAACGCATATAAGTCAGATTTTCCAAGAACAGATGGTGGACTATAAAGTCCCAAAAAATTTGACTTTTCCCTATGCTTTTGGTGTATTGGCAATAATTGCTTTTACAGTGCAAATAATATCTGGAATGATACTTTTAATGTACTATAAGCCTTACGATACACTAGCTTTTGATAGTGCAGCGCTTTTTATATGGAGAGTTATACCATACGGATGGCTTTTTAGAAGCATACATGCCGCTGGTGCAAACTTCTTTTTAGCGGTAGTTTATCTTCACATGTTTACTGGTATTTACTACAACGCTTACAAAAAACCAAGAGAGCTCGTATGGGTGATGGGATTCATAATATATTTCTTACTACTTCTTACAGCTCTTACCGGTTATGTGTTGCCATGGGGTCAGCTTTCTTATTGGGCAACAGAGGTTACCGTTGAAATACCCGGTGCTATTCCAGGTGTAATAGGTGAGACTATATCGCTTCTTATGAGAGGTGGATACACGCTTGGCAACTTAGCTCTCGGTAGATTTTTTGCCCTTCACGTGTTGATATTGCCATTGATACTTCTTGGCGTTGTAAGCATACACCTATTCTTAGTAAGAGCTGCTGGTATATCAAATCCAGATGGCAAACCTTACGATAAGAAAAAAGAAGGTGTTCCTTTCCACCCTTACGTCACCTTAAAAGAAGGTGCTATAGCGATGTTTTATTTAGCTTTATTCTTCTTCTTTGTATTTTTCTATATGAAAGAATTCTTACCTGCTACCAACTGGGAACCAGCTAACCCATTGCAAACCCCTGCTGAGATAGCTCCAGAGTGGTATCTAAAAGGCTACTACGCTATATTTAGGTCTATACCCAATAAGTTTATAGGTTTTGTTACGTTCAATTTAGTTTTAGCCCTTATACTTCTTTTGCCTTGGTTAGATTTTTCTCCTATAAGAAGCGCCAGAAGAAGACCTTTATTCTTTATAATGTACATAGTATTTATATTTGCTGGTGCTGGTCTCACCATAATAGGTACTTTACCGGCAACACCTCAAGTGGCTAAAGTGGGTTTGTTCTTTACCGCTTTACTTTTCTCATTCTTTATAGCTTTACCAATTATATCTTTCATAGAGCTTGGTTATGTAAAGGCTAAAGGGGGTGAACAATGAGCGTAGGAAATATCATAAAAACTGTATTCTTTACTGTATTTGTTGTAGGCTTTTTCTTCATCATATGGGTTAAAAATCCTTTTGTTCAAGAGCAAGAGTACCCTCTTCCGGCAAAGTATAGAGCTATGATATATAGCGATAATCCTCAAATAATAGCTGCTGGTCGTCAAATAGTAACTCAGCAATGTGCCGCTTGTCACTCTTTGAGATACGACGGTGTATATCCGTTGTCTGTAAAATCAGATCCAAACTTTCCTCGTATAATAAAAGAGTTTGCAAAACCTATACCTTCTGATAGTCTTTTGGCACCATTCCATCAAAAAACCAAAGGCTTTGCAATGTATCTACCCCAAGATGTTTATGCTGCAGCTTTCTCATCTGAGCTTCACACCCTAAAGAGCCAGTTTGGTAAAGTCCCACCAGACTTGTCTACCATGTATCTTGCAAGAGGACCAGAGTACCTATTTAATTGGGTACAAGAACCAGGCAAGATAATTCCAGGTACCGCTATGCCTCCTATACTACAAGGTCAACCCAAAGAAGCTGCTGAAGTGGTGGCTTATCTAAGAGCTGTTGATACTCCAACACCAGCCGAGCAAACAAGACGCTTCGAAATGGGTGTAGTTACGATTGCTTTCCTTATATTCTTTGGTATAGTGATATACATTTATAGAGGTAGGTTGCTCGATAAAATGGGTTTACACTGATAAGCATATCCCTCCCTTTGGGAGGGTTTTATTTTTCTTTTAAAAACTTAAAATTTAATCTATTTATCTTAGTTTATAAGCTTTTCTTAAGCAAATCCAATGAAGCTTTAAAGCCGTTTATATCTTGAAACCCGCCCTGAGCTAAATCTTCTCTACCACCACCAGAGCCCTGCATTGGTTTTGATACATCTTTTATAAGCTTTGACATATCGTATTTGAGGTCTTTTGACCTTGCCAAAAGGATACTCTTTTTTGGGCTTTTGGAAACTAAAAATACCACGGTGTTTGGATGCTGTCTGTAAGAATCTGCTATCTCTCTTAAATTTTCTAAAGAAGCTTCTTCTAATATTCCATAATAGAGTTTTATACCGTTTATTTCTTCTACATTTATAGAGGATTTTGCTTCTAACCTTGCTAGTTTAGCTTTTAATGTGCTTATCTCACTCTCTTTTTCTTTTAGCTCTTCCTTTAGAGCCAACACTCTTTCCAATAGATTTTGTTTGTTGGCACCTATTTCTTGGGATATGGCTTTTAAAAGCTTACTATCTTCGTAAGCTTCTCTTACAGCCTTTCTGCCTGCTTTTGCTATTATACGTCTTATGCCGGCTCCCACAGAAGACTCTGATATTATCTTAAAATAACCTATGTCACCAGTTCTTTTAACGTGAGTGCCACCGCAAAGCTCTTTAGAAAAATCCCCAGCGCTTATTACCCTCACAGTATCTCCGTATTTTTCTTCGAATATTGCCATTGCTCCAGTTTTTATGGCTTCTTGATAAGGCATTTCTCTTACAAATACCTCTTCGTTTTTCATGATCTCTTCGTTTATCATAGCTTCTAGGGCTTCTAACTCTTCTTGTTTTAGGCTTCTATAAAAAGTAAAGTCAAACCTCAAAAACTCATCTCCCACATAAGAACCAGCTTGCCGTACGGATTCTCCGAACATGTTTCTTAAAGCTGCGTGTAAAAGGTGAGTAGAGGTGTGATGTCTTTTTATATCCTCTCTTCTTTCTTTGTCTATTTTAGCAAACACATCGGCCCCAGTTTTTAATCTTCCTTTTATAAGCTTTCCTATATGGATTATAACCCCATCTGCGGGTGTTTTTGTATCGTTTACCACAAAAAGAGCATCTTTGTTTTCTATGATACCGCTATCTCCTATTTGACCGCCTTTTTCTGGATAAAAAGGTGTTTTATCAAGGATTACGACACCTTCTTCTTGCTCTTTTAATTCATCTACAAGCTTTCCGTCTTTTACTATAAAAAGTACTTTTGAATGTTCTTCGGTGTTGGTGTAGCCTGTAAAGGTTGATTTTGCTTTGTCTTTTATGCTAAGGTATATATCTTCTACAGCCTCTTCGCTTTTGAAGTGCTTTCTTGATTCTTCTTTTTGTTGTTCTAAAAGCTTGTAAAAGGTGTCCATATCAAGGGTCATACCTCTTTCGTGAGCCATCTCTTGAAGTATATCTAAAGGAAATCCGTATGTATCGTAGGCTTTAAAGATAAACTCACCGCTTATAACGTTTGATTTGTTCTCGGCCACATATCTATCAAAAAGCTCCAAAGAGTTTTCCAAAGTTTCTAAAAATCTTGACTCTTCAGATTTTATTATATTTTTAACAAAATCTTTGCTCATTTCAAGTTCTGGATATGGGTTTTTGAGGGTGTCTACCACCACATCCACAGTTTTATATAAAAATTCCTCTTTTATGCCTATCTTATAACCAAACCTCACAGCCCTTCTTAAGACTTTCCTTATCACATAGCCTCTTCCTTCGTTGGAAGGTATAATACCTTCAGATATGGCTATTGTGCAAGCCCTTGAATGATCTGCTATTACCCTCATTGCTATATCTACTTCTTCATTGGTTTTATAGCTTTTTCTAGAAAGTTCTTCTACAAAGTTTATAATGGGCATTATGATATCTATTTCAAAATTTGAGTCTTTTCCTTGAAGCACAGAAGCTATCCTTTCAAGACCCATACCAGTATCTATAGAAGGCTTTGCCAGAGGCTCTATCTTTCCCGATTCATCTTTGTTAAATTGCATAAAAACTAAGTTCCATATTTCTAAATACCTTTCATCTTGAGAATATTTCTCTCCTCTATCTATGTAAATTTCTGACGAATATCCGCAAGGACCTGTCTCTCCCATTTGCCAGAAGTTATCTTCATCTCCAAGACGCCATATTCTTTCTTCTGGGATATTTACAAGCTCTTTCCAAAGTTTGTAAGCCTCATCGTCTTTTTGATGCACGCTCACATATAGCTTTTCTTTTGGAAGTTTGAGGACTTCTGTTACAAACTCCCATGCATATAGTATGGCTTCTTTTTTAAAATAATCCCCAAAGGAAAAATTTCCAAGCATCTCGAAAAACGTATGATGCCTTGTGGTCCTTCCTACACTTTCAAGGTCGTTGTGCTTACCAGAAACTCTAAAACACTTTTGACAAGAAGTAGCTCTTTTGTATGGCAAGCTTTCAAGCCCTAAAAATACATTTTTAAAAGGCACCATGCCAGCATTTACAAAAAGAAGCGTCGGGTCGTTTTTAGGAACAATGGAGGAACTTTTTACAACTGTATGGCCTTTATTTTCAAAAAAAGAAAGGAATTTTTCTCTTATCTCATCCGTTTTCATACATCTATTTTACCAATATTTCACTTTTTTGGTCAATAAAAAGTACTTTTGACCTTCTCTTCATTTAAAATTGTATTATGCTTTTAGAAGTAAAAAATTTAAATGTATTCTACAACGATAAACATGTTTTAAAAGATGTAAACTTTGAGGTAGATGAAAAAGAGATATTCTCTATAATAGGGGAATCTGGTTCTGGTAAATCAACCATAGCAAAAGCTATAATGGGACTTATAAAGTACGATGGGATTGTACATTATAAAGGGGAGGATATTTTTATGATATTTCAAGATCCGGGTAATTATCTTGATCCTCTTTTCAAAGTTTACAATCAGATAAAAATGGTAAAAGAGGTCGTTAAAAGCTCAAAAGGTTTCGACGTAGACAAAGCCATAAGCCTTGTGGGGCTTAGTCAAGAAGAGCTAAAGAAAAAATATCCTCACGAGCTTTCAGGAGGGCAAAAACAAAGGGTGATGATAGCGATGTCTTTGGCAAGGGGTTCTTCGTTGGTGATAGCCGATGAGCCTACCTCTTCTTTGGATGTGCTGGTGCAAAAGGATGTTTTGTGCGCTTTTAAGAATATGAAAAAATACTTTAGCTTGATTGTGATAACGCACGATATAAATGTGGTATATCATATAGCAGATAGGGTAATGGTATTAAAAGATGGCGTTGTCCAAGAGATATCTAAAAAAGATGATTTTTTTAAAAGCCCAAAGAGTGAATATGGTAAAAAACTCTTAGAAAGCTTTTATTAATTTAACATTTATTTAGCATTTAAATCTTTTACTTGATTTTCAATGTGTTTACTGGTAGATTTTGAAGTATGAGGAAAGTATTTAAAATAAGCGGAATGACCTGTGTAAACTGTCAAAGGACTATACAAATAGGTCTTAAAAAAACAAAAGGTGTAGAGGATGTAGATGTGTCTTTGGTTTTAGAAAGAGCCATAGTGAGCTTTGATGAAAATATTTTGTCAAAAGAAGATATCGTTAAGAAAATAAAAGAGCTTGGCTACGATGCAACGGTAGTAGAAGAAAGCGGTGTTTTAAACCTTTACCTTGACAAAGTAGATTGCTCGGCGGACTCTTGCGCTCTTCTTACAAAAGAGGATTTGGAATCTTTAAGAGGTGTAAAAAAGGCTCTTTTAGACAACATCAAACAAACCCTTTACATAGAGTACGATAAAGATGTTATCTCAGCAGAAGATATAATGGCTTTTATAAGGTCAAGAGGCTACGAAGCATCTGTCTTAGAGCTTGACAAGACAAGAGAAATAGCCCTAAAAATAGCTTTTGGTATACTAAGTGGAATTCTTATAATGGCTCTTAACTATACACATATACTTTACAAAGATTATATAGAAATGGTTTTAGCTATACTCGTTCAAGTCTACACTGCCAAAGATTTTTACAAAGGGGCTATTGCTTCTTTAAAAGCCAAAACTGGCAACATGGATCTTTTGGTGGCTTTGGGAAGCTTCGTATCCATATTGTATAGCTCTTTGGTGGTGTTTGGACTTTTAAAAGGAAACACATTTTTTGAAACACCTACTTTTTTGGTGTCGTTTGTCTTAATAGGAAAGCTTATAGAGTATAGGCTAAAGAAAAAAGCAAGCGCCTATCTTAAAAACATCACATCTTTAAACCTAAGAAGCGCAAGGGTGTTAAAAGGCGATGAAGAAGTGGTTGTAGACTCTTACTCTTTGAAAGAGGGAGATATTGTTTTGTTTAAAGCCGGAGACAGGGTGTCTTTGGATATTG
>JAGDWZ010000064.1:18197-23347 GCA_023269915.1 Hydrogenobaculum sp.
ATGGAAAGGTTTTCAAACCATCCCATAGGAAAGGCTCTTTATGAACACTGCAAAGACTATAAAGATATGGATAATCTTAAGTGTGAAGAGATAGAAGGTTTTGGTATAAAGTGTGAGGATTTTATTCTAACAGATGTATCTTTTTGGGGTAAAGACACTCATCAAAAGGCTATAGGCATAGGCACGAAAGAAAAGCTTATGGGTGTGTTCTATCTTGAAGATGCTATAAGTCCATATGCTCATGATTTTATTAAAAGCCTAAAACAAAGAAACAAGCAAATTATACTTTGTTCTGGAGACACCGAAAACAACGTTAAATATATAGCAAACACCCTTGGTATAGAGAATTATTATGCTTCTATGAGCCCTGTGGATAAATCAAACCTTATAAAACAGCTAAAGTCTGAAAACCGTATAGTGTGTATGGTGGGGGATGGTATAAACGATGCAAAGGCTATGGCGTTGGCGGATGTAGGTATAGCTGTATCGAAAGCTCTGGATGCTGCTAAAGTGAGTACAGATATTGTAATATCAAGCGGTGGTCTTGAAAAGATAGTGTATCTTTTAAACCTTACAGATAAATTTATGAAAAACGTAAAACAAAACCTCTTTTGGGCTTTTGGATACAACGCTGTTATGATACCTTTTGCCGCTGGGCTCTTTTCAAAATATGGGCTTTATGTAGAACCAGAGTTTGCCGGGCTTTTGATGGGATTTTCATCTGTGAGCGTGGTGTTAAACGCTATGAGGCTTTCAAAAGCTTAAAGTTTTATGGCTTTTAGTATATCAAGAGTAGCCTTTGACTTGTTTAGTGTGTAAAAGTGTATGTGTCTTACTCCATTTTTTATGAGATCTTCACATTGATTTATAGCTATTTCAACACCTTTTTTTACTACATCCTCATCGCTTAGGTTTTCCAATGCATCTGTAATATAAGAGGGTATTGTAGCACCGCACATGCTTGCAAATTTAGATATCTGTTTTATATTGGTAATGGGCATAATCCCAGGTATTATAGGTATATCTATGTTTGCCTTGTGGCACAAGTCCAAAAACTCATAATAATAATTGTTGTCAAAAAACATCTGTGTGATGGCAAAGCTTGCTCCTTTTTCTACCTTTTGTTTAAAATATTTTATTTCCCATTCCATGTTAGGAGATTCTGGATGTCCTTCAGGGTAAGCGGCTACTCCTATACAAAACTCATTGTCAAAACGCTCTTTTATAAGTTCTATTAGTTCTGATGCATGAGAGCAACCTCTTTTTTCACCGTTTTTTGGTATATCGCCTCTAAGAGCTAGTATATTTTCTATGTCGTTTTTTCTATAAAAGCCCAAAATTTCTAGAAGCTCTTCTTTTGTGTGGGATATGCAAGTAAGATGAGCCATTACGTTTAATCCAAGGGTATTTTTAAGCTCTAAAACCGTCTCTTTTGTATATTCTATAGGTGGTTTTTGAGATGTGGAATTGCCGCTCGCTCCGTGGGTTACCGATACGAAGTTTGGTTCAAATATTATGAGTTCTTTGGCGGTTTCCAAAAGAGCTTCTTTGTCTTTTTGGCTTTTAGGGGGAAAAAACTCAAAAGATACCCCCTTTTTGTTTTTAAGAAGCTCTATTATTTTCATATTTGCATACTGAGGCTTTCTTTGTACATTTGTTTGAAATCGCTTGCCGCTCTTTTTACATCCTCAAAACCAAGTATAGCAGATACTACCGCTACTCCTTTTACTTTACACTTTAATACGTCTTTTAGGTTGTAATGAGTGATACCCCCTATAGCTATAATGGGTATAGATGTGATGTTGGTGGCTTTACAAAGAGCCTCTAATCCTACATACTTGTAATCTTTTTTAGTTTGGGTATGGAAAACAGAGCCAAAGCCTATATAGTCTATAGGCATAGTCATGGCGTCTTTTAATTGTTCTAAGTTGTTTACCGAATATCCTACTATCATATCCTCTGGTATTATCTTTTTACAAACATCTGGTGGTAAATCCTCTTGCCCTACGTGTACGCCGTCGGCTTTTACAGCTATTGCCAAATCTACCCTATCGTTTACTATAAGGGCTACCTTGTTTTGCTTTGTGATATCTCTTAATACCAAAAGCTCTTCGTACATCTTTCTAGAAGGCTTGTTTTTAAATCTGTACTGTATAGCTGTGACCCCACCTTCTATGGCTTGCTCTAAGGTTCTTACGACATCTCTGTCCACAAAAAAAGCGTCGTCCGTCACCAGATATATGCTGAAGTTAAAATCTTTAAACATAGGATTATTATATACGATTGGGCTTTGTATTTCAAGCTTATGCTAAAATAATTCTTTTATGAGGATATTTTTATTTTTTCTTAGAGCCTTGCTTGTAAATGTGTATTTTTATACTATGATAATATGTTTTATATTTTTTTCTATAGAGTCTTTTTCTGTAGTTTATATGCTTAGCTATGTTAATATTCTTACCGCTTTGGGTTTTTTAGCTTCTTGGTTTTCTTACTATTTTATATACTTTTTGCCTTTGGGTGTTATAATAAGCGTGTTTTCTTTTTTTTATAAGCTTTTTAACCAAAACAAGATACAAGCTTTTTATATATTTGGAGTGAGTCCTTTTTATATACTAAGGCAAAGTCTTTATGTGATAGCCATACCGCTTTCTATCGGGCTTTTGTTTTCGTTTTTCATCACAAACGAGGATATCACATACGCTAAAAACTATCTTATAGAGGATTTTGCTAAGAAGGTTATAGAATCCATACCACCAAAAACTTTTGAGCACATAGGCGGATATGCCATTTATTTTGATAACAAATCAAAAGATTCTTTTCAAAACATGTTTGTATCAGAAAACGGCAGATACATATATATGAAAAAAGCTTACTATAAGGATGGTATCTTATATGCTAATGACGGTGAGGCTATATCTGAAGAGAACTCAAAGAGCTATATAGTAGAGTTTAAAAGCCTTAAGATACAACTTTACAAGCTAACATCCTCTACCCTTTCTAAAAAAATAGTAAAAAAAGATATGTTGTTTGATATTTTAAATATTTTGCTAACTCCTTTTTTTATCTTGTTGGGTTTTTATATTGTTTCAAATATTAGAATGTCTTCTGGTGTATTTTACACGTTTTTGGCTTTTTCTGTAATAATCCACGAAGCTCTTATCACAGTTTTAAAGACTTTTATCCTAAAATCCTAAAAACTATCCGAAGTTGTTATAATTTATATATATGGATTTGGACCGTGTTGAGTTTATTAAAAAAGTTCTTTTGCCTCATAAAGATAGGATAAAAAGAGATTACGGTGTAAATTTGCTTGGAGTATTTGGTTCTAGTGTTAGGGGGGATTTTAGACCTGATAGCGACGTTGATATTCTTATAGAGGTAGAAAAGCCCATTGGTTTTAAATTTTTTGAGCTATGGGATGAGCTGGAAAGCTTACTTGGTATAAAAGTTGATCTTGTAAGGGAGAGCCTTTTAAAGGAAGAAATAAAAGAATACGTTATCAAGGATTTGTTGCCACTGTGAAAAGAAAACTATCTTTGTATGTAAAAGATATGTTGGAAGCTTGTATAAAAATACAGCAATTTTTGGAAGGTATAAATTATGAAGATTTTATAAAAGATGATAAAACATCAAGTGCAGTAATAAGAAAAATAGAAATAATAGGAGAAGCGGTAAAGTGCTTACCACCTGATATTAGACAAACGTTTTCTGATATTTCCTGGAGTGCCATAGCAAAAATGCGGGATAAAGTTATTCATTTTTATCATGAGATTGATTATGAAATAATATGGGAAACAGCCACTTCTGATATACCGGCTTTGATACCCAAGTTAGAAAAAGTCTATCTATATTTGCTAGATTTAGAAAAATCCTAAAAACTAGCCGAAGTTGTTTGAGATTTTGGACTGGGTGGTTTCTAAACCCTTTACCAGATTTCCATAAACCTGATAGGCTTTTGAAAGGTCTATTAGTTGTACCATTTCTCTTACTGGATTTACGTTGGAACTTTCTAAAGCTCCTTGTATTAGAGTGGAGGTTGTATCTGGTGTGGCGTTTTGAGCGGTGTAAAGGTCGTTGCCGGCTTTTTCTGGGTTTGTTAGGTCTACTAAGCCTATGGTACCAACTTGTGTGGGTGTTTCGTTGGTGCCTTGGGTTGTTATAAATACGTTTCCCTGGGGTGATATATGGATAGATGTGGCTATGGGTGGTATTTGGATGGGTTGGTTTTTTGGACCCAATACCTTCATGCCGTAGTGGTTTACCAAATATCCGTTTTTATCTAATTGAAAATCTCCTCTTCTTTGATAAAATATTTGTCCTTTGTCGTTCATCACTTTGAAAAAGCCTTTGCCGTTTATGGCTAAGTCAAGAGGGTTGTCGGTTTTCTTGATGGGTCCTTCGGTAAAATTTGTGTATATTTTTTCCATAATAGGATAAACGTAGTTGTTGGATGGGTTATCTGGGGCGGTGCCTGGTTCTTTGGTGGCGTCTGGTGTATAGTAGGCCAAAGCTGATAGAAAATCTTTTTTAAAACCGGGTGTATCGGCGTTTGCTATGTTGTTGGCTACTACGTCTAATCTTCTTTGCTCTAAACTCATACCGCTTGCTAACACATACATTGGTTGGTAATCCAAAGCCATACCCTAACTCCTTTCCTTTTTATAAATATATGCGTTTTCTATAAAAGATGCAAACAATTTGTGAGCTTTGAAAGGTTTGCTTTTAAACTCTGGATGAAATTGACATCCTATATACCATCTGTGGCCCTTTAACTCTAATATTTCAACGAGAGATTTTTTAGGATATATGCCAGAAGCTATAAAACCGTTTTTTTCGAAATCTTCTTTGTATTTGTTGTTAAATTCGTATCTGTGTCGGTGTCTTTCGTATATGAGGTTTTCTTGATAGATTTCGTAGGCTTTGGTATTTTCTTTTATAAGACATTCGTAAGCTCCCAATCTCATGGTCCCGCCCATATTTTCTATATTTTTTTGGTCTTCCATTATATCTATAACAGGGTTTGGTGTATTTGGGTCAAATTCTGTAGAATTTGCATCTTTAAGGCCTAAAACGTTTCTGGCAAACTCCACCGCCATAAGTTGCATGCCAAGGCATATGCCAAAAGTCGGTATATTGTGAGTCCTGCCGTA
>JAGDWZ010000064.1:23447-32611 GCA_023269915.1 Hydrogenobaculum sp.
GTGTTTTGTTTTCCAAGCTCAAGCTGAAGCTGTCTTATAGCCTCTAAAAAAGGCAAGCTCTCTATATCTCCAACGGTACCGCCTATTTCAACTATCGTGATGTCTTTATCTTTTGATACTTTTAATATCATAGATTTTATCTCATCGGTAACATGTGGAATTACCTGCACCGTAGAACCAAGGTATACACCTTTTCTCTCTTTTTCTAAGACGCTGTTGTATATTTTCCCAGCGGTTATGTTGTTTAGCTTTGATAGATTTGTATTGGTAAACCTTTCATAGTGTCCTAAATCAAGGTCGGTTTCTGCACCGTCTTCTGTAACAAATACCTCGCCGTGTTGATATGGGTTCATAGTCCCGGGGTCTACGTTTAGATAAGGGTCTAGCTTTTGAAGGGTTATACTAAGTCCAAGACCTTCTAACAAAGCGCCTATGGAAGCTGAAGCTACACCTTTACCAAGAGAAGATAAAACACCACCTGTTACAAATATGAACTTACTCTTTGAACTGTGCATTCTTTATTATATCATGCTAATGGGTTTTAAAAGTTGCTATAATAAATGTATGAAAAAGGTTAAGCTTTTAATGTTTGCCTTTGGCTTTTGTGCAATATCTTATGCTTATCCAAATATAAGTATAAAACTAACTGATAGCAAAAGCCTTTTACCTAGTGTTTATAAATTAGGTGTTGCTATAAATTACAGCGCTCAAAGCAGTGACGATGCAATGGATTACCTTGGTAAGGTTGATAGTATAATAAGATCTCTTAACATACCTTACAAAGGTGGGAATTTTAGCATTTTAAAAAACTGTTTTTACTCAGGCAACAAATATATATGTGAAGGCTACAAAGGTATTGATAGCTATACTTTTTATATGAAAAACCCAAAAGACCAAGATAAGCTATTAAACGCTTTAAAAGGTATAAACTACGAGATAACTTACTCTGGTTTTGTAGTACCAAAAGAAGAAATTGATAAAGCAAAAGATTATCTTGTAAAAGATTTAGCTAAAAAATCTATCGATTATGCAGCAGAGTTTTCAAAGATTTTTAACAAAAGTTGTTTTGTGAAAAGCATCTCTTACGTGGAAAACGCCCCTAGACCAATAGCTTTTTCTATGGTAAAAACCCTACCTTTACCGGCCGTGTCAAAGCAAAATATCAGCATGGATGCTTTTGTTAATATCTCATGTAGATAAAGCTTCTTGGGGTACGTTTGATAAATATACTATATCACCTTTATCTGTAAGAGCGAATTTATCTTGAAACTTATCTTTGTAACCCTTATCGTTGTTTATAAAACGCTCTAAGGTTTTTGGTTCGTTGTGGGCTCTCATGATATACTCTTTGGTGGTGCCGTTTGAGAAAGTGATTAAGACTTTAAGACAGTAAAACTTTGAATTTTCACCGTCAGCACAGCGCTCTATCTTGCCGTCTACTGGCTCTACCTTTACACTTTTTGCCACTATCTTCATAATCTTACAAATATTATATCATTTATTTTTTGAAATTTGTCCATATTAAGCTCTTCGCTGGATATTTCTATGTAGTTTTCTGTGATGGCTTTTGAGTGTGATAGGGTTATAGCTCTTAATGTTTTGCCTTTCATATTTTTTCTAAAATGTTCTCTTTTTTCTTTGTCAAGGATATGAAGAAGGTTTGAGCGTTCTTTTTTGGTTTTGGGGTCTACTTTAGGGTTTAGTTTTTGGGCTTTTGTAAAAGGCCTATCTGAATATGTAAATATGTGAAGGTAAGCAAAAGGAAAATCCTTTAGAAAATTGTAAGTGATGTTAAAATCTTCATCGGTTTCTGTGGGAAATCCCACTATTACATCTGTTCCTATTGCGCTTATTGGTCTTTTTTTAAGGATGTAGTTTACGGTCTCCTCGTACTCTTTTAGCGTATATTCTCTTTCCATAGCTTTTAACACATTATCGCTGGCGCTTTGAAGAGAAAGATGAAAATGAGGCATTATGTTTTCTTCTTGGGTTATAAGGTCTAACAGCCCTTTATCGTTTTTAATCTCATTTATATTCATAGAAGAGAGCCTTATAAATATTGGTATTTTTAATAGTTTCTTTAAAAGCCCAAACAAAGACGTGCCTTTGTCTTGTCCGTATTGGCTTAGCTGTGTGCCTGTTAGCACCACTTCTTTATAGCCTTTTTCGTACAAGTTTTTTACGCTTTTAAAAACAAACTCTTCATCTACGCTTCTTGATTTACCCCTGGCAAAGGGTATAACGCAGAAAGTACAAAAGCTGTTGCACCCTTCTTGGATTTTTAAAAAAGGTCTATGGTTTTCAAAAACTATATCCTCTTGGAAGGCTATATCCTTTTGTCTAAATATGTTGTCCACGTAGGATATTTTCTTACGGGTTTCAAGGTGGTTTTTTATAGCTTCTAATATATCTGTCCTATTTGCGTTCCCCAAGACTATATCCACTTCTTTTAGCTTTTCCAAAGCTTCTTTTTGGGTTTGGGCGTAGCAGCCTGTAGCTATAACGATAGCGTTTGGATTTTCTTTTTTGGCTTGATATATGGCTTGTCTTGAGCTTCTATCCGCTTGGGATGTGACGGTGCAGGTGTTTATTATGTATATATCTGGTATATCTGATTTTTCATAACCATGTTTTAAAAGCCAAGAGCTTATAAAATCTCCGTCAAACTGGTTCATTCTACAGCCTAAGTTTACTACCTTAAACTTCATTATCCGCCTATTGATGTCATAGCTCTGTTGCAGTCTAAAAAGTTATAATCGTTGTTTATTATGTATTCGTTTGATAGGTTTTTTTGCCTTATAATCTCTGGCATCATGTTTTTAAAAGCTTCTATACCCTCTTCTCTTATCAACTTTTTTATATTTATTCCGCTGTTGGTCCTAAGGCAATACATCAACGTTCCTTCTGGGGTTAGTCTTAACTTTGAACATCCATCGCAAAAAGGACTTGACATCGGGCTTATGAACCCAACTTCTGTATTTATTGATTCTATCAAAAACCTTTTAGCGCTTTTAGAACCATCTGGTGCTAAAGCTATTAATTTCCCGTAGGTTTTTTCTAAAAGCTCATAAACTTGATGATTGTAAACGATTTTTGATTTATTGAAAAAATCAAGCTTCCCAACGGGCATTAGCTCTATAAACCTTATCCTTGCATTTACATCTTTTGCAAACTCTACAAGTGGTATAACTTCGTCGTCGTTGAAGTTTCTAATAAGCACTGTGTTTAGTTTTATGTTAAATCCCAAAGAAGAAGCCTCATATATACCGTCTAATACAGGTTTTATATCTGTTTTTGTAATATGTTTAAATTTATCTTGGCTTAGCGTATCTAAACTTATATTTATAGTGTCAAGACCAGCGTCTTTTAAAAGTTTTCCATACTCTTTTAAATATGTACCGTTGGTGGTCATTGAGATGGATTCTAAGCTTTGGGCTTTTAACAAGGATATCAAGTTCCAAATTTGCGGTCTTAAGAGAGGTTCTCCGCCGGTGATTCTTACTTTTTTAAGGCCAAAATCTTTCATGATAGAAACTACATCTCTTATCTCCTCATAAGATAGAAGTTCTCTATGAGGTATATAGTCTATATTTAGAGGTCTACAGTAAGAGCATTTCATGTTGCATTTATCTGTAACAGATATCCTTAAATACGTTATCTCATGCACCCATGACCCATTTTGAGCTTCCATCTTTAAAGACCTCCTTTTTCCATATAGGGGCTTCTTTCTTTACTTCATCCACTATAAACCTTGAGCCTTTGTAAACCTCGTCTCTGTGAGAACCAAGCACTAGCACAAAGAAAGACACTTCCCCCACTTTTACGCTACCTATTTTATGATAAATATAAGCATCAACAAGAGAAAACTCCTGTATGGCTTTTTGCCTTATATCTTCAAAAACCTTCAGAGCCATGGGTTCATGGGCTTCATAGAAAAGTTCTACTATATCTCCGTCTTCTTTTGAAGCTCTTGCTATGCCAAGGAATGTAAGCGAGGCTCCCACCTCTTTTGGGACAGATTTAAGTATATCTTCTTCGGTGGCAATAAACTCTACACCTATAGAAACCTTAGGAATCATCAAATTTAATATATTTAAAAGCTTATAAACTTCTATGCAATAAATTAGTCTAATCCATAGCTTCTGCGGCTGTTACTATATCTATTAGCTCTGCTGTAATTGATTCTTGACGTGCTTTGTTGAATATAAGAGTCCATTTCTTGATTAGGTCTGATGCGTTTCTGGTGGCGTTGTCCATAGCTACCATACGGGCAAAGTGCTCGGCGGCGTTTGATTCTAACATGGCTCTGTAAAGTTGGTAATTCATATATATATTTATAATGCCGTCTAGTATATCTGTTTCGTTGCCTTCTATGTTGTATACGGTGTTGTGGTCCAATGGGCGCTCTTGTATGTTTATGTCTTCTTCTCTTATCGGTAAAAACCTTCTTTCTTTTGGAGCGTATGTGGCTTTTGTTAGCATTTCGTTGTTGAAAAGCACTATGAGGTCAGTTTCTTCTTCTTTGTATCTTAGCATAAGTTTAGCGCTTAGTTCTTTTACTATATCAAAGTTTATTTCTTTTTTAAATACATCCTGATAGGAGCTTATTATGTTGTATTTTCTCTTGGAATAATACTGATTGGCTTTTTTGCCTATTAGATGAAGGTTTACATTTTGATTTTGACAAGATTTTAGATAGTTGTCTACTTTTTTAAAAAGGTTTGCGTTAAAAGCTCCGGCCAATCCTCTATCTGCGCTTATAACCACCAAATCCACGGTTTTCAAATCCCTTCTTCTAAAAAGAGGATGCGAATACGTATCTATATGGGCAAAAAGATGAGCCATTATTTCATACAGTTTATCTGAGTACGGTCTTGCTTTGAATATAGCCTCTTGGGCTTTTCTTAATTTGGCGGCAGAAACCACTTTCATAGCGTTTGTAATACGCATGGTATTTTTTATACCAGCTATTTTACTCTTTATATCCCTTGGTGATAGCTTCGGCATATTTTCCACCTCTTAAAAGTTTGCTTTATATTATATCACAAAGCTATATTTGTTTGTGAACTTGTACAGCTTATAAATATACGTGTATCTAATTAGGTTATAATATTTGCCATAAACTTTTTAAGGAGGTAAGATATGGGCATATTTAGGAAGGGCTTTGCTGTTGGATTGTTGTTTGTCTCTTTAGCTTCAAGCGTCTCTATGGCTAAAGATCCTATTGATGTTTGGTACGATAACTGCATGAATCACAACCAGACAGACGCTGGCATGAGAAATTGTACTTATAAGGCTATGCAGATGTGGAACAGAAAATTAAACACAATATATAGGGAACTCATGGCTAAATTGCCTCCAAAAGATAAAAAAGAGCTAAGAGAAAGTGAAATAGCCTGGATTAACTATAAGAAACATTTTTTAAATGTTGACTCTGATACATGTTCTATAGGTGGAGGTGGAGAGATATGTTTTGAAGGAGTGGATGCAGATGATCTTGACATTACTAAAAGACAAGCAAAACTTCTCGAGGAATTATTGGATAATCTTGAGGGAAATCCTTAAAAATAAATTAAAAGCGTATTGAATATTTTATATAATAGGCTTTGGAAAGCATTTTATTCCGAAGCCGCCTGTCTTGTTATATAAACATTTACAATTAGTGCAATTATAAAATAAGCTTTGAGAGTGGTTTTTGATAAAATAATAGTTTATGAAGGATTATATACCGAAAGAGATTGAACAAGAAGTTTTGGAAAATTGGATTAAATCAAATATATACGCTGTTAAAAGCCCCAAAAAGGCTTTTAGCATGGTAATACCACCCCCAAACGTCACGGGTTCCTTACATATAGGACACGCTTTAAACATCACCATTCAAGACATAGTGGCAAGGTTTAAAAGAATGCAAGGTTTTGATGTGGTGTGGGTACCAGGGTTTGACCACGCTGGAATTGCCACTCAATTTGTGGTAGAAAGAGAGCTATCAAAAGAAAACAAATCAAGGCTTGAAATAGGAAGAGAAGAGTTTTTAAAAAGAGTATGGCAATGGGTATATAAGTCCAGAGACAACATTAAAAATCAGGTAAAAAGATTAGGGGCTTCTGTAGATTGGTCAAGAGAACGCTTTACGATGGACGAGGGCTTTTCAAGGGCTGTAAGGTATGCTTTTAAAAAACTCTACGATGAAGGGCTTATAAAAAAAGATACATACATCGTAAACTGGTGTCCAAAAGATTTGACGGCTTTATCAGACTTAGAGGTAGAACACGAAGAAGAGAAGGGAAAGCTTTATTATATAAAGTATCCTGTTTTAGATAGCGATGAATATATAGTAGTAGCTACCACAAGACCAGAAACGATGCTTGGGGATGTGGCGGTAGCTGTAAATCCAAACGACGAAAGGTACAAACATCTTATAGGCAAAAAGCTGAAACTTCCTTTGGTAGATTGGATAAGGTATGATATAACAAGTACCGAAATAAGCCCTGAAATACCTGTCATAGCTGATGAGTTTGTAGATATGGAGTTTGGCACAGGGGCTGTAAAGATTACACCGGCCCACGACCCAAACGACTACGAAGCAGGCTTAAGGCAAAACCTTCCAATAGTAAAGATAATGGATGAAAAGGCAAAACTCACCAAAAACGCCGGCAGATTTGAAGGTTTAGATAGATATGAAGCAAGGGAAAAGATAGTGCAAGAGCTTAAGAGTTTAGGGCTTTTAGAAAAAGAAGAAGAGCATATCCATGCTGTTGGAAAATGTTATAGATGTAAAACTACCATAGAGCCCATGGTATCCACTCAGTGGTTTTTAAAAGTATCTACCAAAAAAGATGAATTTTTAGATATAGTAAAAGCCAAAAAAACAAGGTTTATACCACCAAGCTGGGAGAAAAACTACACAGATTGGATAGAAAACATAAAAGACTGGTGCATATCCCGTCAAATATGGTGGGGGCATAGAATACCAGTGTGGGAGTGTGAAGATTGCAAGAAAGAGTCCATATATACCGACGAAGATTTTAACTACGTTCAAGATAAGCTTATTTTTAACCTTCTTGCAGATGGTAAGATTAAAAAAATTTTCACACCAAAGGAAATAGACGAGATATTAAACGGCAAGAATTTCGTGCATCCTGAAATGAGCACCCTTGATTTTTACAAGCACTTTGCCTACAAAAAGTATTACGCCACTGGTATAAACGAATTTTCCATATGGCAATACATGGCAAGTAGAAGAGATTTGTATAAGTATCACAAAGATGTTAAAGGTTTTGAGCTTTTGCTAAAATGTAAACACTGTGGTTCTATCAACATAAAACAAGTAGAAGACGTCCTTGATACATGGTTTTCGTCGGCTTTATGGCCTTTTGGAGTTTTTTCTTGGCCAGAGCCAAACCAAGAGTTAGATGCTTGCTATCCCAACAGCTTACTTGTAACGGCTTTTGACATACTCTTTTTCTGGGTAGCTAGGATGATAATGATGAGCAAAATGCTAAACGACAAAGAACCCTTCAAAGATGTATATATCCATGCTCTTATAAGGGATGAAAAAGGTCAAAAGATGTCAAAGACCAAAGGAAACGTCATAGACCCAATAGACGTTATAGAAAAATACGGAGCCGACAGCTTGAGGTTTACGCTGGCTTCTCTTAGCTCAGCTTTAAGGGATATAAAGCTTTCAGAACAAAAGTTTGAAGCAAGCAAGTTTTTTGCCAACAAGATATGGAACGCCGCAAAATACGTCATATCAAACACTCCAGAAAACTTTCTCACAGATATCATATACGCTGATATGTACGAAAAAGAAGATTATTGGATAATCACAGCCTTAAACCTCACCATAGGACAGGTGACCGAATACCTTGAAAATTATCAGTTTAGCCATGCCGCTCAAAGCATCTACAACTTTTTCTGGAATGAGTTTTGCGATTGGTATATAGAGTTTTCAAAGCTCCGTATCTATGAAAAGCCCATAGAAATAAAAGAAGATATGTCTGATGAAGAAAAAGCCAAAATAGAAGAAATAAACCAAAAAATCCAAAGAAGAAAACTAACAGCCGTAGGCGTTTTAAACGCCGTTTTATCAAAAGCCCTAAGACTTTTACATCCATTCATGCCTTTTATTACAAGCTATATACATGCCAAGACTATATTTGGCGACAGGGATATCTCTTTAAAAGAGTTTCCAGTTTTTGAACAAGAAGCTGTTGATATTAAAAGCTATGAAACCATAGAACGCTTAAAAAGAGTTATTTCTTTTATAAGAAAGATTAAATCGGATTTTAAAATAGAATCAAAGATAACGATATTTTTCCAAACAAATACCTCAAAAGAGTTTTTGGAAGCGTTTTCTCCTCACATAGTAAATCTCTGTAAATTAAATGCCTTGGAAGAGTTAAAAGACCCCGCCAACACGCTTTCTATACCCTTTGAAGATATTACATTTTACATACCAGAAAAAGATTTTGATAGAGCCTCTCTTTTAAAAGACTATGAGAAAACGCTGAAAGATGTAGAAAAACAGCTTTCTATATACACATCAAAGCTTCAAAACAAAAACTTTGTAGAAAAAGCCCCGCCAGAAGAAGTTGAAAAAGCAAAAGCTACCCAAGAAAAACTCCAACAAGAAAAAGAAAACGTAGAAAGGCTTATAAACATACTAAAATCTGATAAAATATGAGTATGGTAAAAAGACTTTTACTAATTTTTAGCTTAGGGCTTTTAATAACATCCTGCGCTCAAGTAGAAGTAAAAAGCACCGGTCCCAACAGACTCGCTGAACTTACCAAGCCCATTCAAAACATCATCCCAAAGAAAAAGCCCCCAAAACCACCACAACCAAAAGTAGAATCCATTTACCCAGTAAACGCAAAGCCTGTATACGTCGGCAACAAGGTATATTTTTATACAGATTGCGGCGCAATGGTACAAGCTGTAGCCCCTGGTCAAGTGATATACTCTGGTAGAACCTTAAAAGCTTACAACTACATAGTCCTCATAAAAACCCCTCAAAACCTAGTGGATGTCTACACTTACTTAGGAAAGGTCTTTGTCGCAAAAGGAGACTACGTCAAAAAAGGTGCCATCATAGGAGAAGTGGGCGTAGACCCCATCGACAACGTCTGCAAACTCCTATACGAAACCAGAAACACCAACGG
>JAGDWZ010000064.1:32711-34629 GCA_023269915.1 Hydrogenobaculum sp.
AAATATAGAGCCTCAATTTTCTTTTCAAGTTCCAAGCGTGTCTTTTTATCAAATAAACCCTTCAAGCTTGTCAACGTTTACAAACAACAATCAGAACTATGCCCAAAACATGGTTGTAGGCTATAACAACGCTTATAGCAGCAATAATTTTACATATAGTGCATCATCTTTGGATTTGGATTTTTCATTGAGCAATATACCGGCTTCTTCTTACTCGGTGGTGCTTACGGATAGTCAAGGCGATTATTATTCTGCTACTCTATCTTCATATAACAACAATGTAGTGTTTTATCTTGGTCCATCCCTCACTGGACAATCAGAGACGTTTTATTTTAACATTTATAATTCAGGAGATATAGCCCCAGCCAATATAACGCTGTCAGCTTGGCAAGATTCCAACTCTAACCTAGTTTATCTTAACAACGTTCCTTTTATTACGTTTAGTACAAGTTCTGGCCCCACTTCCACTACCATTGGTGGTACAAGCTCCCTAAGCAACATATCTTTTACAGCATTCTTACCAAACGTTCAAGCCAATACTGCTATAGGACTTGGTGGATGGATAAAGATATACGCTACTGCAAGTGGGTCTGTAGGTATAGGTCTTCAAGGGTCTGCAAGTTCAGGCTCTTACTGTGAGATAGATACACTTACCTCTGGAAGCGCTCTTTATGTAAATCTATCTAATTTACTAAGCGAATGTGGGTTGTCTACGTCTCAAGCTCAAAGCGGTGTACCAATAGAGCTTGATTTTTCAGGTTTAAATCCAAATCAAGTTTTTGTATATGCTTACGGTGGTACAGCCAACACCTTTAAGAGAGTTCCTCTTGTTCAGTCTCTAAATCAAAATATTACATCCTTTACTGGTTATCTTCCAAACATCCAAGGTAACCCTGGAGTAGTAGATGGCTGGATTAAAATATACCCTACTGCGAAAGGAACCGTAACTCTTTCAATACCAGGTGGTAATTCTTGTACCACTATTAACCTTACACCAAATCAACCCGTTAATATACAAAATTCTCAGTTGTTATCTATGTGCGGTCTTACCCCAACGCAAGCTCAAAGCGGCGTTCCTATAGAGCTACAATTTAACGGTCCAACACCAGACCAAATATCTGTGTATGCCTATGAAGGAGCAGGAGATATAGTAAAAAGAGTTCCATTTACTATCCCAAGCGCCAACAGCGTAAATACATTACCAGGTTATTAACTGTGTTTTAGTGATGGCGGCTTTTGCCGCCATATTATCTTGTTAAGTAGTTTTTAAAGTTAACATGTTAAAATATTGTATATGAAAACAATTAATTTAAAAAGCTTGCTTACCGTAAGTCTTTTTGCAGGAGCTTCTCTTGTATTGTCCTGTGGTGGGGGTGGTAGTTCTTCAAACGGATATACTCAAAATGGCTATTATACTCTCAACGCCACTATGACGCTGGCAAATCCACCGGTTTATTCTATTATATCAAGTAGTTCTGTTATTCCTTCTGGCACAAGTTGTTCTGTAAATAATAGCGTTACAAGCTGTACCACTAATAATATCGTTCTAATTAGTTATACAATACCAATGGACACTTGGAATGTAAATTTAAACCTTGCATACTCCGGTAATCCATCAACTCTATCAAACACTTATGCCACTATCACATCCGCTTCTATTTGTTTTGGTGATCCTACTATACCAGGTGGACAATGTCAGCCTGTATATCTTCAAAATTATATTATACCGCTCAACAGCAGTGATAAAGAAAGTGTAACGCTCTCCAACAATTATAAACTTGGGGCGCTTGGGCTTATAGCAAATCCCTATCAGAATACCCCATCAAACACCGATAGTACTACTATACCTCTTAATATACTATCTTCAACAACTTTATTAAACAATAGCTCTTTAACGTTGCCACCAAACCTATCTCCT
>JAGDWZ010000037.1 GCA_023269915.1 Hydrogenobaculum sp.
GTAGGTCTTAAGATGATATTTGGAATACCTGATTCTAATACCATCTTTTCTTGAGCTTTTTTCGTTTCTGTATAAAAATCCTTTGCCACCGAGTTTACCACTGATGAGCTTATATGCACTATATATCCTACATTATATTTTTTGCAGGCTTTTAAAACGTTTTCTGTAGATTTTATGGTATTTCTATAAAATGGTTCGTAAGTTTTTGCTCCTATCTGAGCTTGAAGCATCACTAAAGCCTTAGCGCCTTCTATATACCTTTCCCAATCGCCTTCTTCCGATAAATCTCCGTAAACAGCGATTATATCTTTGTGAAGAGACTTTAGTATATCTAAATTTTTTTTATGCTTATCTATGACAACTATATTTGAATATCCAGCTTCTTTAAGAAAAGCTACAAGATTTTGTCCTACAAGTCCAGCACCACCTGGAAGCACTATCTTTTTATCTTTTTCCATATGAAAATTATATCAACTTTGGTTTTCTAATATTACGTTTATTGTTTGATAGGGTATTTCTATATTTTCTTGGTCAAAGCGTTTTTTTATGGCTTTTAAAAGCTCATGTATTATAAGATATTGACTTACAAACTCCTCTACTTTCACAACGAGGCTCAAATTTATGCCAGAAGCACCAAAGGAGCTATATCTTACAATAGGTGTAAAACTTTTATCTGCCCCCTCTACTCTATTTATTACATCTTTTGCTATTTCTACAAGTAAAGTTTCCACTCTATCTAAATCTTCTTTATAGCCAACAGAAAATGAGAATACAACAGTCATATTTTCATAAGGAAGATGGTAATTTGTTATTACAGAAGAAGTAAGTTTTGAATTTGGTATCACTATGACATTCCCAGAAAGAGTCCTAACATGAGTAGTGCGCCAGTATATATCTTCCACATACCCTTCATAAACATCAAACTTTATGTAATCTCCAACTCTTATGTTTTTGCTTAAAAGTATATAAAAACCAGACAAAAAGTTTGACAAGGTATCCTGAAGAGCAAGACCTATAACTACAGTACCCACTCCCAATGTAGTAATAAGCGGCGTTATTGAAAGGCCTATGCTTTGAAAAGCTATAAAAAGCCCTATAACAGAAACAAAAATCACTATCGAGGCTTTTAAAATAGAAGATGGCACTTCACGGGTTTTTGATTTCACGTATAAAGATATGATTTCTCCTATTATGGTTGAAATAATATAAAAACCTAAAAATACAAGTCCAAAAAGTATAGCTCTATCTACTACAACATGGGCTCTTTTGTTGATGTAAAGATAATCAGAGGATATATAAGCACCTAAAAATGCGCTCCAAAGCCCCACAAAAAAGGAATTTATACTTACTTTGCTGGTGGTTTTAAAGCTTTTAAAAATAAGATTTATAAGTATTCCTATTAAAAGCCCAACACCAAAAAACAACACACTATAAAAGCCAAAAACTGCTATTCCATATTCTTGCCTATTTCTAAAGATATGACCCAAAAATTCAAATTTAAGCTGTTTTGGAAGCATAATGTTGCTCATCTAAAAATATACAATGGTAGTACCTTGACCACCTTCTTTTGGATAAGCGTCTCTATAAAAAACTACGTAAGAAGAAGATGACAAATAATCGGTGACCGCTTTCTTAAGTACCCCAAGCCCGTGTATTACCTTCGCCATCTTTACACCGCTTGCAAAAGCACTATCTAAAAATTTATCCAACTTGCTTATAGCCTCCTCTATAGAAAGTCCTGTTAAATTTATCTCCGGTACTCCGGCTTTCTTATTTTCAAACCTTTGCAAACTTATGCTAGTGGTATGTGTCCGTGGTAGTTTAGCAGTTTTAGAAAGGTCTTTTAACTTTATCCACGCTTTTATATCTCCAAACATCACCTGAGCTTTATCTTGTCTTATCTCTAATACTCTTCCTTTGCCGCCCATAAACTCCACCCAATCACCTACTTCTATAGGCTCTTGTTCTTCTTTTTCAAACTTTTTAAGTTCCTCTTGCTTTTGTTTTATAAAATCCTTCAAACCAGCCTTTTCCTTCAAACCAGTCAAAAACTCCTGTGCTTCTTTTCTAAGTCGCTCAAGATATTCGTTTGCCTCTTTTACTGTATTTTTCCATGCTTCTTGCTTCGCCTTTTCCATCTCTTCTATTAAAGATTCATACTTTCTTTTTAGAAGCTCAAGTTCTTGCCTATGTTTTTCCAAAAGTTCCATTTTGTCTTGGTATTCTTTTGTAAGTTCGTTTAATTTTTCCATTAAGCCTTGGTATTCTAAAGTGTTTTCTCCCAATAGTTTTTGAGCTTCTAATATTATATCTTTTGGCATACCAAACCTTCTTGCCACCTCTATCCCCATGCTTTCACCTATGGTGCCATAAACAACTTTATAAAGCGGTCTAAGAGTATCTTTGTCAAACATTAAGGTAGCTGGCTCATAATAATCTGAATTTACAGCCCAAAGCTTTATGGGTGTGTGATGCGTCGATACTACCACAAAAGCGTTCAACCTTTTTATATAATCAAGTATGGCTATACCAAGAGCAGAGCCCTCTAACGGGTCTGTGCCAGCCCCAAGCTCATCCAAAAGTATTAAAGAATTTTCAGTGGAGTTTTGAAGTATTTCAGATATGTTTTTTATATGAGACGAAAACGTTGATAAAGATTGAGATATATCTTGCTCATCACCTATGTCCGCAAAGATTTTATCAAATATTGGTAATTTGCTTTTTGGTAAAACTGGTATTGGTATAGCATGTAAAAACATAAGATAACAAAGCCCTAAGGTTTTTAAAAATACGGTTTTACCACCTGTATTTGGACCAGTAAGCACCAGCCCCTTTTTGTTAAATATTATATCTATAGGCACCGGGTTTTGAGATAATATACTCATAATGGGGTTTCTAGCACCTAAAAGCTCCACACGTTCACCAATAGATGGTATAGAGCATTCGTATTCTATTCCAAAAGAAGCTTTTGCCAACAAAACATCAACTCTTACAAGGGTGTTAAAAGAATCCAAAAGCCTACTCGCTCTTTCTCTTACAACGGAGGTTAACTTTTTCAAAACAAGGTGAATTTCTTTCTCCTCCTCAGTTCTTAACATTGCCAACTTGTTGTTCAAATCCACCACTATCTGAGGCTCTAAATAGGTGGTAAAACCAGAAGAAGATACACCGTGCACAATACCCACTATCCTCTTTACGCTTTGGGTTTTAACGGGCACCACATATCTATTTTGCCTTAGTGTTATGAGTTTTTCGGAAAACAATGTATCGCTATCTGGCCTTTGAAAAAGCGCCTCTAATTTTTCCGTGATAGTTTTTTCAACATGTTTTATCTCTTTTCTTATCTCAAACAAATCCCTTGAAGCTTCAGATTTTATAATACCAGATGGGTCAATGGTTCTTTCTATCTCAGCCTCCAAGGTTTGAAACGTCCCAAGGTCTTTTAAAATCCTATTTAAAACATCACATCTATCCAAGCTATCCACCAGAAACTTTCTCACATCTTTTATAATCTTTAAAACTTTATATATGGCAATTATCTCATCTACTCCCAACACGCTTTCTTCTATCATAGCTTTTTTCAGGCTTTTAGAAATATCATCAAAACTATATAAAACATTTCCTTTTCGTTTTAAAAGCTCCATAAAACACTCTACAAGCTTTTGCTCTTGTAAAAGCTCATCTTTTGAAAAAGGTTTCATTTGTTCTATGTAATCTACGCTTGCGATAGAATGTGTCCTAAGTTTTATATTTTCCTTTATTTTATTAAACTCCAACTTTCTTATTTCATATTCTCTCATATTTAATATGATAACATCAAAAGACTATATTCTAAAAGAAAATAAGAGACTAGTCAAACCGATCAGATAAAAATCGATGTTATTTTAAAAGTTTTGCCTCTGTGTTTAAAAATCCCGGGGGCCCAAAAGTTTTATATTCAACTTTAGCATTGGGGCAATCGTACTGCCATATAGCCATCCTAAGAGGTGCTCTAAATAAAAGCTTCTTTGTGCAGCTTTCTGGATTTTGAATAAAGTAAGATATAGGGGCAAGCTCTCTTGAAGATTTAGCCACCACCTCTTTTACTATACCGTTTTCATCGGTCTTTATATAGTAAGTAAAGCGCTGTCCCTT
>JAGDWZ010000068.1:0-2128 GCA_023269915.1 Hydrogenobaculum sp.
CTTTGTTTGTAAATATGCCTTACAACATGGATTTTAAAGATGCTACTACATTCATAAAAAGCTCTTTGGAATCAAACGATATGACAGTGCCTCATCAATATCAAACGAACAATGTAGACATCCTATACTCTTGCAACGCCAAATGGGGAAGATATATACTTAGCGATTTTAAAGATATAGGAGCTTTTGCCCCTTGTAGAATTGTTATATATCAAAAATCTGGTAAGACGTTTGTCTCTTACTTTAATCCAAAAGCTCTTCAATATATCAATAAAAACCTAAAACCCTCTACTCTAAAAGCCCTTGATAAGTTAAACGGTATTTTAAAATCTTCTTTATCTGGCTTTTAAAAATGAAAGTATAGGATAACCCCGTCGTATAAAACGAGCAAACTAGCGCTAAGGAGTATGAGTTTATCGTTTAAAAGCTCTTCTGAGGGCTCCCCGCTTTTTAGATTGTGAGTGATATGATAATACCTAAATATGCCAAAAGTGGCTATTATGACGCTGTAAAAGAATATTTTACTAGGTACGCTTAGAGTATACATAGCGTATATTCCAAGAGATAGCGTAGCCGATATTACCATGAGCTGATCAAGATAATAAACGCTGTAGTATTTTAAAACCTCTTTAAAATCTTGACTTTTTTCTTCCATTGTAAATAGTTCATACCTTCTTTTCCCAAATCCAAGGTAAAGGCTTATGAAAAACATATCTAAAAATAGATATGGAGACACATCCACAGACGATGCAAAAGCGCCTATGTATATTCTTATCAAAAATCCAAAGGCTATGAAAAACACATCGAAAAGCTGTTTTTTCTTAAAATAAAAGCTGTAAACAAAGCTGTTTAACACATATACCATAGACATGCCAAAAGCCAGTATAGAGGCTTTTATTACAAGTATAGAACCAACTACAAACAAAAAAATACCTACCATAGATGCAGTTTTAATAGAAATATCTCCTTTTGCTATGGGTCTATTTCTCTTTTTTGGGTGAAGCCTGTCTTTTGGAGCATCTATGATATCGTTTAGTATATATGTAGACGATGTTATGAGGCAAAAGCCTAAAAAAGCAAGAGCAGTATGAAAAAAGGGTTTTGTATGAAAAATTTCTCTTGCAAACACTATAGGGATAAAAAGCATGAGGTTTTTAGTATATTGCTTTACCCTTAATAGCCTAAGGAAAATCTTTAATTTATTGTAGTCCATTTAACCAAGATTGTAGATACTGGACCTCTTTCTCTGCGTGAATTTGATTTAGATACTCTATAGCCCCTTGTATATAGGCTTTTGCCTTTATATTATCTCCAACATCTTTATAATAAAATCCAAGATAAGCATAAGCCATGGATTCCCAATAGCTATCGTCTGCTTTCAAAGCCTCTTGATAACCTTCTGATAGTAAATGAAGTGCGTTTTTATAGTCTTTGTTTTCCCTTGCAATCTCTCCCAAAGAAAGAAGCGCTATAGCTCTTGCGTCGTGATTTTTAGATTTTTTTGCAAGCTTCTGAGCCTTTTCCAAGATTTCTTTTGCTTTGTCAAGATTTCCTATGTGATAGTATGCAAGCCCTTCTAAAGCCATTATATCTGATTTGATAAAATCTGACTTGGCATGTTTTAACGCATCGTTAAAAAACTCTATAGCTTTTTGATAGTTGTTTTTAGCGCTTTCCAAAAAGCCCTGAGACTCTAAGGCTATAGCAAGAGCATCGCCTGTGGGGTTATACTTCATGGCGTTTTGACAGTGCATTGTAGCTTTATTTATATCGCCACTCATAGCAAAAACTTTACAAAGATAGCTTTCTGCCTCAGACATCATCGTTATATCTTTTGTATTGTCAAGGGAATTTTTTAAAAACACAACAGCATCTTGATAATCTCCGTTTATCTCACTCATTATACCAAGACAAAGGCTGGCTGCTGGGTCTTTGGGATTTTTTAGAAGTTCGTTATGCCCTTCAAACACCGCCAACCTAAAATCGCCTTGATATAGTTTTGACATACATTCGTTGTTGAAGGGTTTTTTAGAGCAAGAGCTAACTAAAAAAGACGTAATTAAAAATAAAAAAAATATACTTTTTTTCATAGAGATTTTATTTCTTGTATTATCTCTTGTTGAAGCTT
>JAGDWZ010000068.1:2228-11144 GCA_023269915.1 Hydrogenobaculum sp.
CATTCTAATATTATATTATATTCTCAAATAGCTGTAATCTATTTATGTATTCTATCTTATCTTGGGCTTTTAGTAAGATTGCGTTAAATATCCCTTGGGACTTGTCTACTTCAAACCTTGCTGGCACACCTTTTAGATATTTTGTAATAGCTGCGTACTCGGTACCTATTATGCTATGCCAAGCTCCGGTCATACCTACGTCTGTTACATACGCCATACCAGATGGAAACAAAAAAGCGTCCGCAGTGGGTACATGCGTATGAGTCCCGTATATAAATATCTTGTGGGCGATATCTTTAAACTCGTTTTCTATATAAAGGGCAAAGGCGTATTTTTCTGCGGTGGCTTCTGCATGAAAATCTATGATAGCTATATCAAAATAATTTTTTGAAAGTATATCTTTTGCTACAAAAAAAGGATTTTCTAACGCTGGATTTCCCATAAACACCCTACCCATAAGGTTTATAACGAGTATTTGTTTGTTGTTTTTGTTAAAAACTTTAAAACCACGTCCTGGTACTCCTTCTGGATAATTTGCCGGTCTTAGTAAATCTTCTTTTTGGTCTATAAAGCTAAAAACCTCTTTGTTGTCCCATATGTGGTTTCCAGATGTAAACACGTCTATCCCAAGAGCTTTTAGCTCTTCGTAAACCTTTAAATTTATACCAAACCCACCGGCTGCGTTTTCACAATTTAAAAGCACAAAATCTATCTCATACTCTTTTAAAACCTGTGGCAATATTGCTTTTAGCACTCTCCTGCCAGTTCTTCCTATAACATCTCCAATAGCCAGTATATTCATACCATAAAAATTATACAGTATATTATATGCGGATGGTGGGATTCGAACCCACACGGCTTTTCACCATAGGATCCTGAGTCCTACGCGTCTGCCAATTCCGCCACATCCGCTAATGGGTTTTTAAGTCTCTACTTCTGCCTTTTTAACTCTGCAAGCTCTTTGTTAGATGTCCCAAGAGATTTTCTAATGCGTTTTCCTGTGTTGTCAATATAGTCTATGTGGTAAGTATTTCCACGCTTGAATATGCTTGCCATTAAGCATATTATACCAACCTATATCAATAGTGTCAATGCTTGCACAACAGTCCTATCTTCTTTTTTCTGTATATTGCTAAGAGAATAATTTATTTCCATAGTTATGTTTTAACCTAAAAGTTTTAAAATTCCGATGATGTATAACGTGCATCTTTTTATATGAACATTTTGGAAGTAGGCAGTGTAGCGACAATGGAAAGTTTTGTTTGAAAGTTTAAACGCAATCTGGTAATTTGAAAATTAGGTCTTTGTGGCTTTCAGGATAAAAATTAAATTATCTTATAATAGCGATCATATAAAATAGGAATATATCTATCAGTACTTAAGGTTTTTACCAATGGCAAAAAAGATACACTATATAAGGATAAGAAGTTGATAATTTAGAATTAGATGTTAATTAAAAGCTTAAAGGCTCTATTTATAGCTTCTTCGTAGGTGTAAGGACATTCTTTAGGAATATTACTAACCTCTGATATGCGATCGTTTTCAAATAACCACACTTCAAGTTTTCTCACTGCCTTTTTCCATGCTTTGTCTAATTGTTCTGGAAGCTTCTTTTCTAAACTTGGGTTATCTTCAAATAAATCTAATAGCTCATTTCTTGAGTTTAATATACTTTTTATCCATCCTTTACCGACTTTTTCTTCTTGTCTAAAGTTATCTAGCTTATAAAGATGCTCTAGGATTACACTAAGGTAACTAATTGCTTCCCTTGTTACTTGTTTTCCCATATCCTGTATTTCCTCTAATAGGTTTTCCCAGTCTACTGAGTCGTATTCTTTACTCTTTAAGAGTTCTATATTTTTATCTACCCATTCTATATAATCTTTTTCGTAAAGCTCTTTTAAATTTTCTTGTATTCTGATATTCATACAATAAATATATAGTACAATCTTTGATCTGTATATTGGTATATATCATATATAATTTTTGCATACTCTGATAAATTAAGCGTTCAAATATATCAACCAAGCTCTTCCAACAACTTTACATATTTTGACAGCATATTTTGAACGCTGTACTCTTTTGATGTTTCAATTGCATTTTTGATTATGCTTTCTTTGGCTTGATTGTCTAAATTAAGCACTTTTTCCATAGCTTTTGACATCGCGTCTATATCTTTTGGTTTTGTTAAAAATCCGTTTACGCTGTCTTTCATATACTCTGTTATACCACCTACATCTGTACTGATGCATACTAGCCCGCTTGCCATGGCTTGTAAAAGGGCTCCTGCTATACCTTCTAACCTAGAACCAAGCACAAAAGCATCGGAAGCTCTTAAAATATACTCTACATCTTCTCTATACCCAAGTCCTAAGAAATTTTTTACACCCAAAGATTTTGCCTCTTTTACTCCTTCGGTGTCTGTCAAAAGCCCTACAAACAAAAGCATAGTGTTTTCTTTTTCTATTTTTTTATAGGCTTTTAGTATATCGATATGACCTTTTACCTCTGGGTTGTAGTTTGCAACGTTTACAAATATAAATTTGTCTAAGGGAAGGTTGTATTTTTTTCTGAGAGATATTTTCTCGTCGGGGGTGGCTCTTTGAAACCTCGATAAATCTATACCGCTCTCAATAAGCCTAAGCCTATCTGTAAAAAAATTTTCTTTTAAAAGCTCTTGATAAATTTTTTTGGATACCACCACTATTTTATCTGCTATGCTATATTTTATATATTTTGATACAATGTTTGATTTTCTGCCGGACCTTTTAAAAGCTACTATTTTAGGCTTTTTAGATAAAAAAGGATATACAACTCTAACATAATCAAGGGCTTTTGGAGAGTTTGCAAATATTACATCAAAATCATTTTTTGAAATTATATCGTAAAGCCTCTTATAGGTAAAAAAACTTACCCTTTTAAAAGGAGTTTCTTTTTCAAACTCGTAGTAAGGTACTTTATCTTTTATCTTTTCCTTAAAAGCCTCAAAATCGTACGAAAGCGCAAAAGAGATATCAAAGCCAAGGTTTTTAAGACCAACGGCTGTTATATAAGCTTGCTCTTTTGTCCCGCCCCAGCCTACTGCATCCAAAACGCTCAATATTTTCATTGAAGGTAGTTTTTTTCTTTTAAGAAAAGCGCCACCAAAACACCAACTAAATATATAGAAGATGCTATAGCCCCGGCTCTTGCCACAGAACCAGACAAGTATGTGATATAACCAGTTATGAAAGGTCCAATGGATGCTAAAGTCCTTCCTACGTTGAAGCAAAAACCAGCTCCAGTGGCTCTTATAAAAGATGGGTAAGCTTGAGGGAAATATATAGAAAAACCGCTAAAAACACCGTTGTTGAAAAAACCAAGCAAAGCAAGGGATATTAAGAGCTTATCAAAGCTTTTAGCGTATAAAAACGTCGTAAGTCCCATCAAAAAACTACCTGCAAAAAAGAGCATAAATGTATTTTTTATACCCAAAAACCTTGTTGTGATGCCAAAAGCTATATAACCAAACAAAGCACCTATGTTTAGTGCTATAGAACCAAGCCCTACGTAGTAGGCTATATCTTTTTTGTGTAAAATATAAGATATAAGAGCCGGTGTCCAGTTTGTAACGCCCCAAAGACCAAACACCGCTACAAAAGCAAGCAAAGCCCCAACGATTGTTTGATTTTTATACTCTTTTGTAAAAAGAAGTTTTAGGCTTTTAATATAAGAGAATGTATTTTTGTTTGAAAGCCATTCTTCTGATTCTTTTACAAAAAGCCTAAAAACAAGGGCTAAAATAGCTGGTACAATACCTATTAAAAACATCGCCCGCCAAGAGTGATACCTTCCTATTGTAAAATATATCAAGGATGCTATTAAAAACCCAACAGCCCATGCGCTTTGTAGTAGGCTTGAAGCAAAAATCCTATTTTTCTTTTTAAATATTTCTGCCACAAGAGTAGCGCCACCTGCCCACTCTCCACCTATACCTATTGCTGTTATAAATCTAAATATAGCAAGTTCCCACACGTTTTGAGACAAAGAAGAAAGCCCTGTAAACAAAGAATAAAGCCCTATGGTGATAGTAAGAGCCCTTACTCTACCTATTTTATCTGCTACATACCCAAAGCTAACTCCCCCTATAGCCCAGCCTATAAGAAACAAAGAGAATATGAGCCCTCCGTAAAATCCCACATGGCTTTCTGTGTTTGCTATGCCTTGGTTTTTGAGAAGTTCTTTTAAAGCGCTTACCATCACAAGTGCATAGATGGTAGCATCCATGCTATCGAAAACCCATCCTAAAAAAGCTCCTATAAAGCCGAGGATTTCTTCTTTTTTCATATTTCGTACATCATATCAAAAAGCTCTTTTGCCATTGCCTCATCCATAGTTTTTAGCTTTTTGTAGCATTCTCTTGCTTTATCTATGTCGTTTATTTTAACATAAGCAACTCCCAATTTGAAGATAAGGTCTTTATCCTCTGGCTTTTGGGAAAGTTCTTTCTCTAAATCTTCTATATAACGCTTTACCATTATATCGCCCATCTTGCTAAACATACCTTTTTTCATCATGATATTAAAGATAAAACAATGCTGTTTGTTTGCAATATATACAAATCAAACATAAATTTATGATAAAATAAAGTTAAATTTATTTTAAGGAGGTTCCCGTGAAAAGGTTGTTGTTGGCTGTTGGATTGGTGAGCGGTGTTGCTTTGGCAAAGCCAGACATTGTAATCAAAGACCCATGGGTAAGGCTGATGCCACCTACTTCAAAAGTAAGCGCTGCCTACATGAGGATAGAAAACAAAGGAGATTCAAAGGATGTGCTCTTATGGGCTAAATCGTCGGTATCTAAAATCACCCAACTTCATAAAACTATAAACAGCAACGGCATCATGAAAATGGTAAGAGTCAAAAAGTTTACAATAAACCCAAAACAAACGCTTGTGTTAAAACCGGGCGGTTATCATATAATGCTTATAGATTTAAAGCACCCACTTAAAAAGGGTGAGAAAGTAACCCTTTGGCTAAAGTTCAAATATAGCGGCATCAAAAAGATAGTAGCCCCAGTGGAAGATAAATAATTAAAGTTTGACGTCTTTTATCCAGTCCCAGTTTTTCAAAGTCCATTCTACGGTGTTTCTAATGCCCTCTTCCAAAGACACCGTAGGATGCCATTCTAAAAGCTTGTTGGCTTTTGTGATATCAGCCCATGTGGCCATCATGTCCGCTTTGTGAAATTCTTTGTAATTTATCTTAGCTTTTTTACCTAAATATTTTTCAATAAGTTCTATTGCATACATAAGCTTATCTGGTTTGTTGTTGCCAAGGTTTATAATTTCATAGCCAAGGGGTTTTAAGGCTTTTATTGTGCCTTTGGCGATGTCATCTATGTATGTAAAATCTCTTGATTGAGAACCATCCCCAAAAAGTTCTATAGGTTCTTCGGTGTATATCCATTTTATAAACCTAAATATAGACATATCTGGTCTTCCAGCAGGTCCATAAACGGTAAAATATCTTAGTATAGATACATCTATGCCGTATAGATAGTGATAGCTATAAAGCATAGCTTCAGCACCTTTTTTAGAGGCAGCGTAAGGAGATATGGGAGTGTTGACAGGAAGCTCTTCTACAAAAGGCATTTGTTGACCAGCATACAAAGAAGAGGTAGAAGCTTGGACAAATTTTTTTACGTTGAAGGCTTTTGCAAGTTCTAAAAGGTTTAAAACACCAAGGGTGTTGGTAGAAAGGTATACAAAAGGATTTTCCAAAGAATACCTTACCCCGGCCCTTGCTGCTTCGTTTATAATGGCGTCTATGTGGTTGTCTTGAAATATCACCTCTAAAGCCTGTTTGTTTTCTATGTCTATGGGGTAAAATTTAAAATTTTCATGGCTTTTAAGAGTATCAAGCCTCCATAGTTTAACTTTTACATCGTAATAATCGTTTAGGTTATCAACGCCTATAACCTTATATCCTTCTTCTAAAAGAAGCGTAGATACTTTCCAGCCTATAAAACCAGCAGACCCTGTTACAAGTATGGTTTTCATAAGAGTATTCTATCATAAATCTTTTAAGAAGATGTCTCCCAGTATTTCACCGCTCACTATGATATTGTCAGCTATGTTTCTTCTTCTAAAGGTTTTTGCGTTTTCTATTTTTAAAAGCTGGAGGTTTATTTTTATATCCTTGTTGAGCCCTCTTGCTACTACAGCAGTTAGTATTGACCTTGCATCTATAGACTCTGGATCAAGATCGTGAAAGAGTTCTGGAAATATGTTTATTTGTTTGGCTAGCTCTATCTTTACATCCTTTAGCACTTGCTCTTTTACAAAATCTCCCTTTTTATATATAAACCCTCCTTCTAAGTTTAAATCTTGATTGCTTATAACTACCACCAGAGGCTTATCTTTTTTGTGCTTTAACTTTTCTATCATGTAAGAGCTTGTTTCTGTCCATCCAGCTATTATTACATGGTCTTTTAAATCCGCCACGATTATACCTCCTGTTTTTAACAAGTTGATATATCTTATAAGCCCAGAGCTCACAAAAGCGGTAATAATGGAAAAAGAAAACCAACCAATGAGCGCTATAAGGATTGCGATAATTCTTCCTGTAGTGGTAATAGGTGTTATATCTCCGTAGCCTACCGTAGTGGCAGTTATCATAGCAAGGTAAAAAGCATCAAAAAGATTGTGTATATGGGGGTTGTGAGCATTTTTTTCTACAGAAAACAAAATAATGATTAAAGATGTAAGGCTTATAAAGACAAACACCAAAATACCAAGTATCTCATTTATAACATCTGTGATGTGAGTAAATAAAGTTTTATACAAATCTTTATACTGTATTGAGATTTTAAAAAATCTAGCTGTCAGGACCACAATCCTAACTAGTCTCAAAGGGTGAAATATCGGAAATATAGATATGAAGTCTATAATAGACGATGGTTTTGACATCCATAAAAGCTTTGGTTTTAACGCTTTTAGAAAAGCGATAAAAATACCCTCATCTTTATATTTCGCAAAGTCTTTTGTGAAGTTGCTAGAAAGCCATAATTTTGAAAAGTATTCAAAAGCTATTACAATAGAAGCGGTATAGTCTAAGATTATAGCAATAGCATAAAGGTCTTTGTGCAAAGAGTGAAATTCTTCTAATACCCCAAAGATTATAGACATTGATACTACAAATATGCTTATGGGTTGATAGGTTTTATAGGCGGTAGAAGATGGGACTTCAAACATTCTGAAAAGAAAACGTTTTATTGTTTTTAATCTCATAGAGGTTTTAAGAAATCTTTCATAATAGTCCTATCTTTATCCTTAAATCTAACGCTTGCCATATCTTTTGATATGTTTATCACCTCTCCTTCTCCGAAGACTTCGTGAAATACCACATCTCCTACTTTTATGCTTTTGTTTGAACCTTTGCTAGATTTACTGTTTTTCTTGTTTTCATTTTTGTAGTCTATGGGTTTGTAGCTTGTTATAGTTTGTGCAGCCATATCTTTTATGCGTGTTTTTGGCAACATCGATGTATCTAGAAAATCTTTTTTTATCTCTTTTAAAAAATCACTCATCCTTCCCACTTCTGTGTAGCTTAAAAATAGATGCTTTTTTGCCCTTGTAATCCCCACATACAAAAGCCTTCTTTCTTCTTCCATATCAAGGATATCATCAAAAGCCGATGAATGTGGAAGTATGCCATTTTCAAGCCTCGGCATAAACACCACTTCAAACTCCAAACCCTTCGCCTTATGTATAGTCATTATTTTAACACTTTTTGTACTGTCTTTTTCATCTTCTTCCATTAAAGAAAGCTCTTGTAAAAGCTCTTTTAAGACCTCTTTTTGATTACCTTTTTGTTCGGATTTAGCTGCTTCTATTTCAAAAAACCTTATTAGTTCCTTTATGTTTTCAATGCGTTCTTTGTAATCTTCTTTGTATTCTTGTTCTAGATATTCAAAATAGTTTATATCTTTTATAAGCTTTTCAACGTAAAAAGATATGCTTTCGTTGCCTTTTTCTAAGTTGTGTATCAATCTTTCTATAGCGCTTATAAAGTTGCTTTGTGTGTTAAGGCTGTCCTCAAAAAGCTTGTTTCCTAAAATGTACTTTGTAGCTTGGATTAAGTTTATAGACTTCTGTTTTGAGAAATTCACTATCTTTTCTATAGTTTTTTCACCTATACCTCTTTTAGGATTTGTGATGGCTCTTTGAAAAGATATGACATCTTTTGGATTTGTTGCAAGATGCAAATATGCCAATATATCTTTTACCTCTTTTCTTTGAAAAAACCTCAAAGCACCTACCACCTTATGTGGTATTTTCGCTTTTACGAGAGCCTGCTCTATGAAGTTTGTTATATAGCTTACCCTTACCAAGATGGCTATTTCGTCTAAGGGTATATCTTTGCTTAGTTCTTCAATCTTTTTAGCTATCCATTCGGCTTCTTTTTCTTCGGTAGGGTGCAGCGTGATTATGGGTTTTCTTGTAGTAGGTTCAACTTCTAGTTTATGGCTTTTTAAAATAGGGACAAGCTCTTTCCATTTTGCCTTTGAGTGGTTCAAAACTTCGTTGGCCAACGATAAAATCTCTGTAGAAGACCTATAGTTTATGTTTAGCTTTATTATCTCTGGGTTGTAATCTTCTATGAAGCTTATTATGTTGTCTGGATGGGCGCTTCGCCATTCGTAGATGCATTGGTTTGGGTCTCCTATGACGCATATGTTGTCATTTCTTGATATGTTTTTTATTATCTCGTATTGGGTGGTGTTTGTATCTTGAAACTCGTCTACTATTATGTAGTCAAAGAAGTTTTGATAGTAGTTTCTAAAAGCCTCGTCTTTTTCAAGCATATCCTTTAAAGCACCCATAAGGTATGAAAACGTAACGGCGTTTGTTTCAAGCATGGCGTTTAAAAACGA
>JAGDWZ010000068.1:11244-34136 GCA_023269915.1 Hydrogenobaculum sp.
CCTTTTAAAAGCCCCTGAAACAGCCTTTTGGAATCCTCTTCGTCAAGTACTCTGAAATCATCGTAAAGCCCAAATATGGCGTGATGTCTTTTTATAATTCTAAATGCTACAGAGTGAAATGTGCCAATCCACTCTATGTTTAAATTAAACCCCAAAGAATTTCCTACAAGCCTTATTCTTTCTTTTATCTCATTGGCAGCTTTGTTTGTAAACGTTATCATAAGAAGCCTTTTGGCTCTAACCTTTGAATCTTCATCAAGTATGAGATGTAGGGCTTTATGAATGATGGTTTTTGTCTTACCAGAACCAGCACCAGCTACTACTAAAATAGGTTTTCCTTTTGATAGCACCACTTTTTTTTGTTCTTCGTTTAGCCCCTGAAGTAAATCTATATTTGCACTCATTAAAATATCCTTGTAAACCGCGGTAGACTTGTTGTAAGCCGTGGCACCCTTGTCATCGTGGCACCCTTGTATCGCGTGGCAGACTTGTATCGCGTGGCATACTTGTTGGGCGTGGCACCCTTGTAGGTGGTCTTGTGTATATTGGTTCTATCAAAAACAAATTGCTTGGGTTGGTATCTTTAAAAGCTTCGTATCCAAGATAAGAAAACATGTGTTCGTAATCTTCTATATTTTTTGAATAGGTTTCTGGAAGTTCTTGGTATTCTTCTATATCAGATAATCTTTTTCCTTTCTCGTAAAAAGCCCCTACATAAGCGTTTGATATTTTTCTATATAAAAATAAATCTTCGTTTTTGAATAGGGTTTTTGCCAAAGCATCTATATTTGTAAACGTATATATCGGTTTTTGGAGAGCTATGGCTATGGCTTTTATGAAATTTATGCCTATTTTTAACGGAGTAGAGTAGCCCACCCCTATTGATACAAAAAAAGCGTCTATGGATGCAGGGTCTATCTCAAACTGATTGAATAAGTAGGGTAATAGATTTAACGTTTTTTCGTTGGTATCTTTGTAAAAACTTAAAATTGGTTTAGAAGCTTTTAACAAACAAAAAGACACATTGCTACTAGATGTATCTAAGCTTAGGACTATCATACATTTGAGATATAATCATAGTGAGGATAATTTAGTTCCCAAGCGTAAGATAGGTCTAAAAGTGTCTGCTCGTCAAAAGCTCTACCTATTATTTGAACTCCAATCGGTAGCCCGTTCTTTGTAAACCCAGAGGGTATTGATATGGCTGGAAGCTCTGCTAAATTTACAGAGACTGTAAATATATCGGAAAGATACATAGATATGGGATCATTTAACTTTTCGCCAAATCTAAAAGGTGGTGTGGGTGAGGTTGGGCTTATTATCACATCTACATCTTTTAAGGCATCTAAAAATTCTTTTTTTATGAGATTTTTAACAGCCAACGCTTTGCCGTAATAAGCTTCGTAGTATCCTGATGATAATACGTAAGTCCCGAGCATGATACGTCGCTTTACCTCAGGGCCAAAGCCTTCATCTCTTGTTTTTGCGTAAAGCTCAAAAATATCTTTAAAATCTTTGGTCCTATAGCCATACCTTACACCGTCAAAACGAGCTAAGTTTGATGAGGCTTCTGCTGGTGCTATTATATAATAAACTGGTATAGCGTATTCTATATGGGGTAATGATATTTCTTTTACAGTAGCCTTGTTGTCTTCTAAGAATTTTACAAAATTTTTAAAAGATTCTTCTACTTCTTTGTCTATTTTATAACTCATGAACTCTTTTGGTATGCCTACTTTGAGCTCTGTCCTTGGTTTTAGGTTTTTAGAAAAAGCTGGCACTTCTACGTTTGCACTGGTGCTATCTTTTGGGTCATGTCCAGATATTACCTCTAAAAGAAGGGCTACATCTTTTGTATATCTACCAAAAGGTCCTATTTGGTCTAAGGATGAGGCAAACGCCACAAGGCCATATCTTGATACTCTGCCGTATGTAGGTTTTAGTCCTATAACCCCACAAAAGGAAGCCGGCTGTCTTATAGAGCCTCCCGTATCAGAACCAAGAGCCAAAGGCACCATGTTTGCTCCTACAGATGCGGCAGAACCCCCCGATGACCCACCTGGCACAAAGTCAAGATTCCATGGATTCTTTGTTTGAAAAAAAGCGGAATACTCGGTGGAAGAGCCCATGGCAAACTCATCCATGTTGGTTTTGCCTACTATGATAGCTCCTTCTTGTTTTAATTTTCTTATCACGGTAGCGTCATAAACAGATACGTAGTTTTGTAGCATTTTTGAAGAGCAAGTGGTGGTATAACCTTCTATGTTTATGTTGTCTTTTATAGCAATTGGTATACCAAAAAGCTTTCCTTTTGGTGTTTGAGAATCTAGAGCTTTTGCGCTATCATAAGCTTTCTCGTATATATCTGTCACATAAGCTCTTATCTTAGGTTCTAACTCTTCTTTTCTTCTTAAAAATGCCTCTAATATTTCAGAGGGTTTTACTTTTTCTTCTAAAAGCTTAGAAGCACTTTCTTTGTAAAGCATATCAGTCTTCCCCTATATCGTCTCTTTCTATGGTTATGTCTTCTACCGGCGGCTCGTAAGTGGTATTTGTCATGGAAGTACCCATGGTTTCTTCGTATTCTTCTGCTCCTTTGGCGGTGAATCTTGTCCAGGGTATAGCTTTTAACCTTTCGTAGGGTATTGGCTCTCCAGTCCATTCGCATATACCGTAGGTGCCGTTTTCCATCCTTTTAAGAGCATCTTCTATCTCTTTTAACACTTCCATGTCTCTTTGAGATAAAGATTCTAGTAGCTCTTCCGTGTAGTTTATCTGTCCTAAATCCTCTAAATCTTGAGGTTCTTTTGCTTCTTCAGAAACTCTTTTTTGAGCTTCTAACGTATCGTTGTACCTCGCTATTATCTTGGCTTTTTCTTCCAAGAGCTTCTTCTTTAATTCATCCAACTGCTTTTTTGTGAGATGTTGCATAAAACCCCCTTTATTACCATTGAGATGTAATCTTAGATTTTTTATTGAGATACTTGTCCACTGCCAAAGCTGCCTTAACGCCGTCTGCTGCTGCTATTACAGCTTGTTTTATGTTTGTGCAAAGTATGTCTCCCGCTGCAAAAACACCGGGGACTGATGTCATCATCTCTTCGTTTATCACAAGACAACCTTGGTCTGTCATATTTACTTGACCCATTAGGAAATCTACAGATGGTTTGTTGCCACCTATAAATATAAACACTCCATCGACTTCGAGAGTTGTTTCCTCGCCAGCCGAAAGCTTTTTAACGTGAAGCCCTTTGACGAGATTGTCCCCAATTATCTTTACTGGTCTTGTGTGAAGTAGTATTTCTACATTTGGCAAACTAGAAAAATGCTCTATCTCTTCTTGAGGAGCTCTTATTTTTGAAGAGGGTACTACAAAATACACCTTTGAGGCAAAACGAGCTATAAATTCGGCTTCTTCAATACCATAATCATCATCTCCTATTACTGCTACAGGTCTATCCTTGAAAAACGCTGCATCACAGACACCGCAATAAGATACGCCTTTGCCTAAAAATTCTTCTTCCCCAGGAAACTTGTGAGCTCTTTCCATAGCTCCAGAAGATACTATTATGGCTCTTGCTTTGTATTCTCTGCCGTCTATGGTATATACGCTTTTAATATCACCCTCTAAAGATGTGGCTATCACTTTACCTCTTTGAAATTCTGCTCCAAAGGCTTTTGCGTGGTCTCTCATCAATTTTAAAAGCTCAAAACCAGATAGCGGTCCTCTTATGCCGGGATAGTTTTCAATCTTTTGGGTTACCCCCAAAGCACCGTCAGCCTCCGCTCTATATAAAACCAATGTGGATAGCCCAGCTCTAGCGGTATAAATTGCAGCAGAAGCTCCTGCTGGCCCTGCTCCTATTATAATTACGTCGTAAACTTTTTCTTGATTGCTAAGGGTCAATTCCATATTTTCACTCCTAAAAAGTTAAATAAATATTATATCCAAAATCTACGCATTAGATATGATAAATTATACGCTGTTTTTAGTGCTTTTCTGACCAATACCATCTTGACAATGTTGTTAACTCATATAAATTAACATTTACTTATTTTTTATATAGGAGGTATGGTTTTATGCTTTTGCAAAAAGAAAGGATACCACGAGTAGCTTTGATGGAGATGAACGATATACACTTTGAAGAGGTAGAGCTTCTAAACAAACTTTACGATGCTATTAAAAACAACGAACCTATTGAGGAAGTGGAAAAACTTTTTGAAGATTTTTTGGCGGATGTGATTTATCATTTTGAGTTTGAAAACAACGCTATGAAAGAGACTGGATTTTTTGCTTATCCTATGCATAGGCAAGAGCATGAGATGAGGCTATCCGAACTAAACAAACTAAAAGAGGAGTTTTATGCCACTAAGAACAAAGAGCTAATAGCAAACTACCTAGAACAAAAGTTTGTGCCTTGGCTAATCATTCATGTGCCCACCATGGATACTGTAACTGCTCAATATTTGGCAGATTATCTATAGATTTTTTGCTAAGAGTTATTATATTAATATATAATAAATTTTTTATTCTTTAAGGAGGTGTTTTTATGCTTTTGGATTTAGAAACAAGGGCACAGCTAAGAGACATATTTGAAAAGAATCTCAAAGAACCTGTAAAGCTAAAACTGTTTTCACAAGCCATAGGTTGTGAAAGTTGCGGTGTGGCAGAAGATTTGATGCAAGAGGTAAAAGAGGTGGCAGGAGATAAACTGTCTTTAGAGATTATATCCCCTCTTACAAACCAAGAAATTGCCTCTTTGTACGGTGTGGAAAGAGTGCCAACTATTGTTATAGAGGGTGATAAAGATTATGGCATAAGGTATATAGGTCTTCCGGCTGGCTTAGAGTTTAATACGCTTATACATGGTATTATACAAGTATCTCATAGGGATTCTGGTCTTAAAGAAAGAACGCTGGAAATATTAAAAGAAGTAGATGTACCTATAGATATAATGGTATTTGTTACCACCTCTTGCGGATATTGCCCGGCGGCCGCTATCACAGCTTTTAAATTTGCGATGGCAAACGACTATATCACATCAAAAGCTATAGACGCATCCGAAAACATGGACTTGTCAGAGAAATTTCAGGTAGTGGGTGTGCCAAAGATAGTGTTGAACAACGGTCTTGCAGAATTTGTAGGCGCTCAACCAGAGGAAGCTTTCTTGGGTTATATAACATCTGTAGCATCTAAATTAAAAAGCTTGAATTAATTATCAAGGCCCCATCTTTATCGGTGGGGGTTTTTCATTTTTCACCGAGTACCTTTAAACCTATTTTCTTTTTAAAATCCATATACAAGATGTGAGAAGTATTTATGATATACTATTTATGAGTGTGATTTTATAGGAGGTGTATATGGATTTTATTAACCCTACCAAGATTAAGGTGTTTGGTGTAGGTGGTGGTGGTTGTAATGCAGTGAATAGAATGTATCTTGATGGTATAGAAAATGTTGAACTTTATGCTTTAAATACGGACATACAACATCTTAGTACGCTGGCAGTCCCAAACAAACTCCAAATCGGTGAAAAGATAACAAGAGGTTTAGGCGCTGGTGCCAAACCAGAGATGGGAGAACAAGCCGCTCTTGAAGATTTAGATAAGATAAAAGAAATACTTAGAGACACAGATATGCTTTTTATAGCAGTTGGTTTGGGTGGAGGTACTGGTACTGGAGCAGCACCAGTTATAGCTCAAGCGGCAAAAGAGATGAACATACTCACTGTTTGTGTGTGCACAAAACCTTTTAACTTCGAAGGGCCCAGGAGAGCTCAAGTAGCAGAAGAAGGTCTTCAAAAGATAAAAGATGTTTGTGATACTTATATAGTTATACACAACCAAAGGCTTCATGATATAGCGGATAGAAATCTCACCATAGGAAACGCTTTTAGAATGGTAGACGATATTCTTTCTCAGGCGGTAAGAGGCATTACAAGTATAGTAGCAACTCCTGCTCTTATAAATGTAGATTTTGCGGATGTGAAAACCGTTATGCAAGATGGTGGTCTTTCTCTAATAGGAATAGGCACGTCTAAAAATAGCGATAAGATAGATGTGGCAGTAGAACAAGCTATGCATAGCCCACTTTTGGAAGGAAACTCTATAAAAGGCTCCAAGAGACTTATGGTGACCCTGTGGATAAACCAAGACACACCTTTCACGGAAATAGAATCTTCTATAGCAAAAATAAGAGAAGAGGCCGACGAGAATGCCCTTATCATATTTGGAGCGGTGATGCTTGGTGAAAACGAATCACAAAATGCCAAAGTGGCTATAGTGGCAACTGATTTTGAAGAAAACGTGAAGGCTCAACAAGGTATGAAGATTATAAAATCCCAAGATAGAGAAAAGGATATGAAAAAAGAAGAAAGACCTAGAACTATCTCAGAAGTTCAGCCTCAAGAACCAGACGAATTGCCGGCTTATCTTAGAAGAAAGAGAAAGATATGAAAAAAGAGATATTTACACCAAAGGCTCCAAAGCCTTTGGGAGCTTACTCTCAGGCTGTGCTTGTAGACAATATGCTTTTTGTATCTGGTAGCATAGGTATAGATGAAGATGGAAATCTAAAACAAGATATAATCTCTCAGGTGAAACAATGTCTTTTAAATATTAAAAATATACTAGAAGAAGCGCTCTTTAGCATAGAAGATATAGTGAAGGTAAATATATATCTAACCCATCTTGAAAATTTTGCAGTAGTAAATTCTGTGTATGAGGAGTTTTTCAAAGAAGTTTCTATAAAACCGGCTCGTTCTACTGTAGAGGTTTCTTCTTTACCAAAGGGTGCTCTTGTAGAAATAGATGTTATAGCGTTAAAATCTTAGTATTTATGATAAATATTTTTTGCAAAAAATTTGCTATTATGTTATAATAGTAAATTATCTGGGGTAGCTCAACCGGCAGAGCGGGTGGCTGTTAACCACCAGGTTGGGGGTTCGAGCCCCTCCCCCAGAGCTTTAATCAGTTGCTAATCTTTATATATTCTACAAAACCCTTGTTGTCTAATATCCAAACAAAGCTGTGTCTTATCATTTCAGGAAATCCAAAATCCTCATATCCTACAGAAGAATAAGAACCTGCATCTACAGTGGCACCTTCTATAACCAAGGGTTGCGTTAAAAGATTGCACATATTTTGCGGTGGTTCTGTTAAAAACGTTGTTGAATATACATTTTGAATATTGTAGGATATATTTAACCCTCCGTTTAAAACATTTTGATAACAAGCCCCTTCGTTGTTTGTCCTAGAGAAGTTTGGTATTTCTGTCTTAAAGACATCTGTAGTTATGTAGTTAAAATTTGAGCCTGTATCAAAAAATGAATTCCCAGCTGTGAAAGATGGTATGCTGCTTGTGTACGATGAAAATATCGCTGTAGTGGAGGGAAAACCTCCTCCGTTGTAAGATATAAGCCCGTTATTACTATTGTTGTAAGCTCCAAAAGTTAGCTCTCCTATAGGTGAATTGGGTGATGGGCTAGCGTAAAATGTATTTGAAAGCGCTGAAAAAGAAAGCGCATATGAATTTACACCATTTTGAGCTTCAAGATAATAAAAATAACAAAAAGAGTTTTGGGAAAAAATATTTGACCCACAATCTACACCAAAATCCCCTTGAGCTTCTCCGCTCGGAGAAAAAGCGATTTCTAGATAATCGACGTTTACAGGCATTACCACACAGGTATTTTTGTAGTTTGGGTTTAGGCAAACGGTAGCACTAGCAACTGTTCCAGAGTATGTGCTTCCATCTCCAAAAGTACCAAAAAAGGGCGTGTTGGTATAATCTGATGACGGAATATTGACCGCTGACTGGTTTACCAGTATCCCAGAAGCCCCGGTGTCTAAAAGTAAGCTTACTGGCTTCCCATCTATATACACTGTTATGATGGGTTCATTGATGTAATCGGTCCCTTGGCATATGTATGCACTGTTTGGCTGGTTTGATGTTGGGCATATTATATTGACTTGAGAACTACTAGATGAATTTGAGTTAGAGCTTCCACCACCACCGCCACCACCACCGCATGATGTCAACGTTAAAGCACACATGCCTATTAAAGCACCGTTTATAAATAACTCTTTTGATAAGTTGTATGTTGCTTTCTTATCTTTCATAAAAAACCTCTTTAAACTTAAATTAGGTTTTTGGCTTTATCTAATGTTATTATCTCATATGTAGCGTTTTCTTTAAGGATTAGTTTTTTTACGTGAAAGTTTTCTAAAGATTTTCTATGGGCTACACTTACTATTGTTAGGTTTTTAAGCTTTTCTAATAATAGCTTGTAAAGATGTATCTCTTTTTCTTCGTTTAAGGCGCTTGTGGACTCATCCATAAAAAGCCAATCTGGAGTATGTAGCAACACTCTTGCTATGTTTAAACTTTGCTGTTCGCCGGGAGAGAGCACTTGAGACCACAAGTTTTTGGTGTTTAAATCTTTTGAAAGATAAGAAAGCCCTACCATATCTAAAAGTTCTTCAAGATACTCGTTTGGTATTGATTTGCCGTCTGTGGAAGGGTATAAAAGTATCTCTCTTATACTTCCATAAGGAAAATAAGGTTTTTGAGGTAAAAACATATGGTTTGGTGGTAATTTTATAGTGCCTTCTCCAAAGGGCCATATACCGGCTATTGCTCTTATGAGTGTGGATTTGCCCACACCTGACGGTCCCATTATGATGGTATGTTCTTTTTTTTCTATCGTTAGATTTAAATCCTTTACTATAAGCTTTTCAGAATAAGGTATTTTTATGCTAAGATGTTCTATAGCGAGCTTATCTTGGCTTGGCAAAATGGATATTTTACTTTGACGCTGAGAGGTTTCTATGGCTTTTATATTTTTCTCGAAGGTTCTAAGCCTATCCACCACCGAGTACCATGTGGCTATAGAGGAATAAGAGTTTACTATAAAAGATAAAGACGATTGGACTTGACCAAAGGCGCTGGCTATTTGCATCACGTCTCCAAGCTGTATTTTTTTGGCAAAAAATCTTGGTGCTGCTACAAGGATTGGGAATATAATAGCTATTTGATTGTATCCGGATGTAAACCATCCAAGCATCTTTTGTCTTACCATTATCTGCCAGTAGTTTTGAAATACGTATCTAAAGGTGTCCATGAGGTTTTGGTGCTCTTTTTCTTCTGCGTTTAAAAGGGCTACAGACTCTGAGTTTTCTCTTATTCTTATCAAGGCAAACCTAAAGTTTGCTTCAAACATCTGTTGGTCAAAGTTTAACTTTACAAGGGGTTTACCAATTTTAGCGGTTATATAAGTACCTGCTATAGCGTATATTATGGCTGCCCAAACCATATAAGCTGGTATTGTGATTTTAATATGAAAAGCGTCAAAACTTATAGGACCAGATATTATCCAAAGCATTCCAACAAACGAGAAAAACGTCACTACAGAACTCATGAGCCCAAGAAATAGGCTTAAACTTTGGCTTATAAAGGCATTTACATCATCTGCTATACGCTGGTCTGGGTTGTCGGTGTTTTGCTCTATCACTTGCATATGGTAAAATTTTTTGTTGCTTACCCATTTTGATATGTAAAAGGATGTAAGCCAAGCTCTCCATTTTATTTGAAGCATCTGCTGAAGATATGTAGCGTAGACAGCCGATACTATAAAAAGCGTTGCCAATATGCTAAACTCTAAAAGCGCTTTCCAGAAGCCTTTTTCGTCAAAGTGCTGCAATGCGTCGTAAAAAACTTTGTACCATTTTGTAAAAAGCACATTTAAAAACACTTGAAAGAGGTTTAAAAAAATTATCACGAAAAACAAAAGCCAGGCTTTCTTTTTTTCTTCTGAGTGAAGCCAATAGGGTTTTAGTATATGCCAGAAGTCTTTCCAAAATGTTTTGTCTAGCTTACTTATACTACTGTCCATCCTATCTAATTTTAGCATTTTTACATGAAATTAATATGAATTTGGGCTTATAAGCACTGTATCTTTATCTATGACTTTGCCGGTGATAAAGGTTTTTGGATTGTCAAGGGGTTGAAGTCTTACAAACTTACCAAGATATCCGTTTTGCATCGCTTTTGCTTTTGTGGTAATCCTTATATAACCGTTGTCGTATATCACTCTTACGATGTCTCCATATCTTATAACGGGTACCATGCTTATCATAGAAGTCCTTATGGGCTCTCCTATCCCTATATTTTGTAAAGCCGTGGCTCCTATCACCTGACGCTTTGATACTACCAAGTTTTGAGGTACAAATCTAATGTATTTGACAGTGCTTTTGATATCGTTTTTTGTAATGATCTCTCCCCTTGTGATAAGCTTTTTTGCCACTATAACAGGTACTCTCCACTCTATATATGCTATGGCGTTGTATGTTCTTTGAAGTATGTTGTTTGAGTTTATGTTTATGCTGGCGTAAGCGTTTGGGCTAAGAGGCGGTATCCTAAGGCTTACCGATATATCTTTGGAATCTACCGTAAAAGGTTTATAAACAAAGCAATTTACAGAATCTACTTTTATATTTTTACCGTACTTTTTTTGTATTTCTTGTTTTACTAGCTTTTCAACATAACTTTGACTAAAAATTATCTCTTTTGAAAAGCCCAAAAAAGGTAGAAGAATTAGTAAAACAAAAACGCTATAAAAGGCTTTTTTCATTAACCAGTATAAAGGTTTGCTGCCGTAGAAAGCATGGTATCTGCTGCCGTTATCCCCTTGGCGTTAAATTGATATGCTCTTTCGGCTATGATAAGATTTACCATCTCATTTACTATGTTTACGTTTGATGCTTCTACATAGCCTGATAAAAGAGTGCCAAGCCCTTGAGTACCGGGATTTGATACTATTGGATTTCCGGAAGCTTGAGTTTGCTCATATAAGTTATTACCTATTCTTTTTAAGCCAGCTGGATTTACAAAGTTTGCCAGTTGAAGCTGACCTACCACTTGGACCCCTTGCTGACCTGGTATTGTAACAGCTACCGTACCATCTGGTCCTATATTTACAGAGGTAGCGTTTGGAGGTATTGTGATTTGAGGCTGTATAAGGTATCCATCTGCTGTAACGAGATCTCCATTGGCGTCCAGTTGAAATTGCCCATTTCTCGTGTAGGCTATGGTACCATCTGGCATAGCCACTTGGAAAAAGCCGTTTCCTTGTATAGCTACATCCAAAGGATTACCAGTTTGCTGGACGTTTCCTTGGGTAAATATACCGTAAGTCCCGTCTATGTAGGCACCAAGTCCAAGCTGATATCCTATAGGATTTTGGGAGTTTTGCGAGGTTTCCATGCCCGGGTCTTTTACAGTTTGATATACGAGATCATCAAATACAGGTTGAAGCTGCTTGTAACCTACCGTATCCACATTTGCCATGTTGTTTGATATAATATCAAGGTTTTGTTGTTGTGCTGTCATACCTGCCGCTGATGTCCACATAGCCCTAAACATACATCATTACCTCCAAACTTTAAATATATAACATACTTTCAAGTTTTCAATGCTTTTAGTATATGGTAACAGCATTTAGCATAACCTGTTGTGGTCCTTGGGAATAGCAGTTTATAGGTATAAATAGTTTAGGGAAAGCGCTGGTGATTGTTTGTAGTATAGCGTAGTTAAAGTTTATTGAAGTATTACCGCTTAAATCAATCCCGTTACTTGCGTTGTTAACATATAAAGCTCCGCTTACGCTTGTATCTCCTATGCTAAAATCTGATAAATTGTTAATCATAAGTAGTCCATTTATACTAGCTTTACCACCTATATCTATGTTAGCATTTTGAGCTATTAGAGTAGTAGGAGATGATGAACTACCGATAGTTGTATTACCATTCGTAGTATTGCCAATTGTCAGTGTTCCGAATACATATAGCAATCCTCCTTGTATGTTTAAATTGTTGCCATTTATATCTATATTATTCGCATATACGACTTGATTATTCCCAAATGTATAAGAATCCACAGTTAAAGTTCCACCTATATAGTAGGATGTACAGCTACTTGGTAGTGGCGTTGAGTCACAAGTAATACTTGACCCGCTAGCTGTAGCGTTGTCACCGCAATAGCATTGCTTATATTGATTAGTATAATTTGCCACTTGATTTTGTATATAATTTTGGAGGTCTGAGAAGCTATTAAATTGCGTAATTAATTGCGTTACGTCAGTGGATGTCGTTTGTTTTTCTGTAGGACTTCCGACTACACCTTGTGGATTTTGGGGATTCTTATTGTTTTGGCATGTGTATAAATTTTTTTGATTTACGTTGATTGTTAAATTAGAACCCTGCAGTATTCCTGCGGCTTCACACTGGTCTACGTAATCGCAACCATTTATGGCGGCGGAACCTCCTACGCTCAATGTACCATTCAACATCCCCAACGCAGCCCAGTTAGAGGCACCAGTAGATATAGCTATAGCTTTTATCACCTCGCCTCCAGTTTGTCCTGTGCCTGTTGCTTCTATGAAGCAAGTTCTGTTGCTGGTATCAGATTGTGTTATCACCTGTACTGTGCCACCAGTTGGAAGATTCGGTTGGTACATGCCACAGCCGTTGTTTTGGCAGTTGCAAACGTTGTTCATAGCGTTGTAAGCCACTTGCTGAAGCCCGTAATCTGCGTTGTAATAGGCTTTTTGATAGTTTATCATGGCAGCAGATGTCATATTGCCGTAGTATACAAGCATAGCACCAGCTATACCTATTACAAAAAGTATTATCATGACAAGCATTGTAGTGATTAATGTATAGCCCTTTGTTGCTTTTCTAACTGCGTCCATGGCTTACCCTCCTACTTATAAAAATCAAAGCTAAATGTTATAGAGGCCGCGCTTCCAGAGACATTTTCATTGCTTGAGTTCACCCCTATGATAGCCTGTATCATGTTGCATGAATTTGAAGAGATACATCCTTGCGGATAAGCGTTGAAATGAACACTTTGAACCGGGACTATAGGTTTAGTGTTTGTGGTGCTAGTAGCCTCATTTATAGTTTGTATATAAAGCCAAGTGTTGCCGTTGTCGCTTGGATTTGATTGGCAGAAAAACGATATTTGATAGGGAACTGAGTATAGTATGTCTCCAGGGTTTAGAGTAAAGCTTTGGTTTGTTGTAGCGTCTTGGATAGTATCTCCTGATATAGTAGCGTTTGGATTTGTGGTGGATATGCAGGGTGTATTGTTTGGAGTTAAGTTTATTGTAAACATATCAGGTGTTGGGTTTGAAGAGTTAGAGTAGTAGAAGTTTCCATATCTTACAAGATAATAATAGGCTGTGTTGCCGTTTGGAGTAGTGTCTGATAGTCTACAGCTTATAAGATTTGCATTGGAGTTGCTATCTACATTTTGCACCATGCCAAAGCCATACAAACTAGCATAAAACGTGATACTATCACAAGGACTTCCTAAGGATATAGATACATAGTTTGGTGCTGGTGGTGGGTAACCTCCATTTATGTTGCTTGTATTTGACGGTACTCCTACACCCCATCTATCAAAAAACTTTTGCATTACAACGTAAGCGTTGTAAGCGTTTTCTTCTGCCCCAGATATTGAGTTTGTATTAAAGAAAATCTTTTGAGTGGATTCGTAAAGCTCAAAAAGTGCCAGCATAAGGACTATGCTCATCGCTATTGCCACAAGCATCTCTGTAATGGTAAAGGCTTTAGAACGGGCAAACATTGTCAGACTCGCTATAAGATATGTTGTTGTAAGAGGCTGTGGCTGTAATCTGGCTACATCCATTGGTGGGCTTAGAGCACGTACCATTTCCATTTATAATATTTCCACCTTGGTTTATATTTAGGCTTACTTGTATGCCACCACATTGGACTGAAGACGGTATTGGTTGACCGCTCATACACATGGCTATACCATTTGATGCTGCTGTGATAAGACATCCATATATGAACCTGTTTTTTGTATCGTTGGCAAAAAAAGCTTGCAAGGCGGCAAACGTCATAATACCTATTGCCATAAGCGCTATAGATACCATCACCTCTGTAATAGTAAGCCCTTTTTTATCTTGTTTTAAAGCTTTTATCATAACAATCTCATTTATAGAATATATTTTTACAAATTGTTGTCTATGTTTTCTTCTAAAGAAGAAAGTTCTAACTGCTTTTTTACGAAATCTTTGTGAGTGCTACCATAAGTCTTTTTTCTTAATATAGAGGATTCTTTGGAAATTATATCTTTGGCGTCTTTATCAAAGGCTTTTGAAAAAAGGTTTAACTCTTCTTTTGTAAGAGATTCTAAAGGTTTTTGACGTTCTAAAGAGTATGCTACGATGTTTCCTACTATATGATGAGCTTCTCTAAAGGGTATATTTTGCTCTACCAAATAGTTTGCCAAGTCTGTGGCAAGTAGTAAATTGCCAGCATCTATGTTTTCTCTAAACTTCATATCTTTTACAATTAGTATCATCATCTTAAGGCTGTTTAAAATGGTGTTTGTGGCGTCAAAGATAGGCTCTTTGTCCTCTTGAAGGTCTCTGTTGTAAGTCATCGGAAGTCCTTTTAGATTTATCATAAGGTTTATGAGGTCTCCGTATATCCTTCCAGCTTTTCCTCTTATAAGCTCCAAGACATCTGGATTTTTCTTTTGGGGCATAATAGAACTTCCAGTGCAAAGGCTGTCTGGCAAATCTATAAATTTAAACTCTTCTGTGTTAAATATGATAAAATCCTCTGCCATCCTTGAAAGATGCATGGCTATAGCACTAAGGCAAAACATATACTCTATGGCAAAATCCCTATCTGCCACTGCATCCATTGAGTTTCTAGAGATTTTGGAAAAGTTTAAAATGCTCGCTTCTAAAAACCTGTCCAAAGGAAAATCTGCTCCTGCCAAAGCACCGCTTCCAAGGGTCAAGGTGTCTATCCTTCTGTAGGCGTCTATAAGCCTTTGGGAATCTCTTACAAAAGCCTCTTTGAAAGAAAGAAGATAGTGAGCCACCAACACCGGCTGGGCTCTTTGAAGGTGCGTGTATCCTGGTATTATGAGGTTTTCATACTCTTTTGCTTTTAAGATAAGCTGCTGTTTTAACGCTTTTAAAAGTTCAAAAATGTCTAATATGTGTTTTTTTAAATATAGTCTTAAATCTGTGTTTACTTGGTCGTTTCTTGAGCGCCCTGTGTGTAATTTTTTGGCGTCTTCTCCTATTAGTTCATACAATCTACTTTCTATATTCATATGTATGTCTTCTTTTGATATGTCGTAATTAAATTCGTTTTTTTCTATTTCTTCTTTTATCTTTTGGAGGCCTTTTTTGATGTTCTCGTATGAATCTTTTGAGATGACATTTGCTTTTAGAAGGGCTTCTAAGTGGGCAAAATCTTGTTCTATATCATAAAGAGCTAAAACCTTGTCAAAGCTTATGGACTCTGTGAAAAGCTCTACATCTTTTAGGATTTCTTCTTTAAACCTTCCAGACCAAGCTTTACTCATCCTGTTATTATACTATGTTTTATGAATACGACAGATATAACTGTGATTGTGCTTCCTATGGCTGATAAAACCGATATGGTGGTGGGTTTGGAAGATTTGAATATGTAAGTGTGTACAAGTATTGCATAGTAAAGCCATAAAAACGATATAACTATAATCTTTGGGTCTACGTAAAGGCTTTTATCGTAATAAAAAGACCACATCACACCAAAAAGTATGGTGATAGTTAAAAAAATAAAACTCATATTGATGGAAAGTTTTTCTATAAATATTAAAGTATAAATAGGGACATAGGTTTTGGAAAACTTTTTTTGCTTTATCTGCTTTTCAGATATAAGCTTTAAAAGTGAAAAAATACCTCCAAGCATGATAAAAGAGTAAGAGAGCCCTGCGCTTACAATGTGTATAAGGAATATGGGATTTAGAAGGCTTGCATGCTGATGCAAAAATACATTTCTTAAATTTGCCATGCTAAATAGAGCACCTATAAAAGATATGATAAATCCCACATTTTCTAAGTTCCTAAATTTTGTAAGAAGTATACCGTAAAAAAGCATGATGACGTTGCCAGAAAATGCCACTATAGCATCTATATTGCTAAACACTACACCAGTTTTTACGTTTATTATGAGCTTAACAAGATAAAACAGATTTCCAAGCATTATAAAGATTAAGCTATACTTTATCGTGTTTTTGGCTTTTAATGTATAAAGCAAGAAGCTTACAAACGCCATGAGATAAAATACGATATTTAGGATATAAAGTATCATACATCCACCAGCAAGTCGGTGCCTATACTTCCTATTATTTTTGCCTTTTTTACAACACCTGTTTTAGAGACTTTTTTGTCCAGTATTGCTATCCCATCTATCTCGGGGGCTTGGAAAAAAGCCCTTCCTTTGTCCTTTTTCTCTATTAGTATATCTATCTCTTGTCCTACCAAAGCGTTGTTTTTTTCTTCAAGTATATCCTGAGATAGGTTAAACACCTCTTTGTAGCGCCTTTGTTTTTCTTCTTTTGGTATTTTATCTTCAAGCTGATAAGCAAAAGTCCCCTCTTCGTGGGAGTATTCAAACACTCCTACAAATTGGAAAAGTTTTTGGCTTATAAAATCTAAAAGCTCTTCAAAGTCTTTTTCTTCTTCGCTTGGGTATCCTACTATAAAAGAGCTCCTCAAGATGGGTTTTTTATGTTTCATAGAGCTTATCTTTTCTAAAAGCCTAAAAATATCTTTTTTGGTGTAGCCTCTTCTCATGCTTTTTAAAACTTTATCAGATATATGTTGAAGCGGTATGTCAAAATATGGTAATACGCTTTTAGAACTATCTATAAAATCTATAAGCTCATCGGTTATGCTGTTTGGGTAAAGGTACATGAGCCTTATCCAAGGAAAATCAAGCTTTTCAAGGGCTTCTAAGAGTTTTATTATGCTTTTAAAAGAGTTATCCTCCTGATAGTAAAGGGTATCTTGAGATACTATGATGAGCTCTTTTACATCGTTGTCTTTGAGATATTTTGCTTCATCTACAAGCTCCTCTATGGATTTTGACCTATGATGTCCTCTTATATATGGTATTGCACAAAAAGAGCATTTTCTGTTGCAGCCTTCCGCTATTTTAAGATAAGCGTAATGTTTTGTGGTAATTTGCCTTTTTGGTGCCTCTAAAAGCTCAATACCCTCTAAATCTTTTATGTTTTCAAAGAAAATAGCTTCTGGTATTTCTTTCTGAAGCTCTTCTTTGTATCTATAAACAAGGCATCCTGTCACAAGCACTTTTTTACCATCTTCTACTGCTCTTAAAATGTGTTCGATGGATTCTCTTTTGGCTTGTTCTATAAAACCGCAGGTGTTTATAATGACGGTATCGGCTTTGTGATAAGAGCTTACGTCTTCTTTCTTAAAAAAACCAATAAGATTTTCTGAATCCACCAAGTTTTTTGGACATCCTAAGTTTACAAAGTTTATCTTCATATTAGATAAAATACTCTAATTTATCAAGCGTCTCCCATGGAAGTCCCTCTTTTCCAAAGTGTCCATAGCAAGCGGTCTTTTTGTATATGGGTTTTCTTAAATCTAAGGTTTCTATGATGTCTTTTGGATATAAGCTAAATACTTCTTTTATCCTTGATTTTATAACCTCTATAGGTTTTGTTTCAGTGCCAAAGGTTTCTATGTCAAAACCGATGGGTTCTTTTACGCCAAAAGCGTAAGCTATTTGTATGAGGACTTTTTTTGCCCACTTGGCAGCCACTATGTGCTTGGCGATGTATCTTGCCATATAAGAAGCAGCTCTGTCTGTTTTCGTGGGGTCTTTGCCAGAAAATGCGCTTCCTCCTGAAAAAGAAATATCACCGTAGGCGTCTGATACAATCTTTCTTCCAGTAATGCCGGTATCCGCTACTGGGCCTCCTATTATAAATCTACCGGCTGGGTTTATCTTTATCTTGGTCTCTTTTCTTAGCAAAGAAGCCGGTATTTGTTTTTTTATAATATCTTCAAATATTAATTCTCTAAGATGGGATAAGCTTATATCTGGGTCATGTTGCACAAACATGTTTATAGAATCTATGTAAAACGTGTTTTGGTCTTCGTATTTTATCCCTACTATCGTTTTGCCGTCAGGTCTTAAAAAGGGCATCATACCTTTTTTTCTAAAATCAGATGTGGTTTTTGAGATTTTATGAGCATAGTATATGGGGGCTGGTAAAAAGTTTTCGGTCTCATCGGTAGCATAACCTACCACTATAGCGCTGTCTCCAGCACCATCTGAGGCTATGCAAAGAGCTATCTCTGGGCTTTGTTCGTTTATAGAACTTATGACCCCTGTTAAGTCTCCGTCAAACCCGTATTCTGGTTTTGTATAGCCTACCTCTTTTATAGCTTTTCTTGATACCATCTGCAAATCTACATAAGCAGAGGAAGATACCTCCCCCGCTATAAAAACAATGTTAGAGCTAAGAACCACATTTATAGAAACCCTAGAAAACGGGTCTTTTCTCATAAATTCATCTAATATCTCATCAGATATGATGTCTGCTAGCTTGTCTGGATGTCCTTCAAAAGGTGATTCCGCAAACCTTATCCTATCCATCTTGTAGCCTCTTCTTCACATAGGTTATTATGTCTACAGGCAACGGGTCGTAGCCGTACATGTTTGCCAAATGGTAGCTGGCAAAATCCCCTATGTATATATTTTTTAAAAGCCTTGAAATGTAAGAGTTTCCTTCTTCGGATATTAGTATCGGGTTAAAGCCTTTGTCTTTTAGTATGTCTATTGTCATGCTAACCCTTAGATTTACCCTTGGATGTTCTTTTTTATCAGCTACTATTACAAATCTGAGGTACTGGTTTATATCTGGGTTTGTATAGCCTACCACTTCGTTGTGATGCATCTCTGGTATATATGCGTTGTAGGCGGGAGTTTTTGCGTTTTCATTTATTTGGGTTTTAAATCTATAAGCGGCTGCTTCCGTAAGAGGTGTACCATATATGATGGGCACGTATCCAAAAAGCCCTTTTGCTATGTCTTTTGAAATCTCTTCATAATGTGAGCTTGAAGCTTTTAAATCCTCTTTTAAATCTAATATTTCTTCTTCTTTTCCAAAAAGCCACAAACAGGCGTTTAACATAAATCCAAGGGCATATCTTGGTGGATAACCGGTGGGTATTTTTATATGAGGTACGCCGTGCTCGTTTGATAATTTTTCCAACTTTCCGCCAGAGCTTATAGATATTATCTTGGCACCTACTTTTATGGCTTGTTTAAATATAGATATTGTTTCTTCTGTATCTCCACTGTAAGATATACATACCACGAGAGCGTTTTTATCTACAAAGGGTAAAAGCTCATACCCTTTTATAGAGAACACAGGTTTTTTGAATTCGTTTTTTAGAAGATAAGATTTCATTATCTCTCCTACGATACCAGACCCTCCCATGCCACTAAAGACAAGCATGTTAAAATCCTTTGACACCATACCATCGGTGTTGATTTTTTCAAACTGATTATCAAATCCCCTCAACATCTCTAATGCGCTTTTCATATCTAAACCTCCTTTTTAAATATTTTACCATTAAACATTACCTCATTGATGAAGATAAATTTTGTATGTTATAATGTCTTTTCAATGAAGTATATTCTAAAAGGAAAGGTGTTTGGAAGAGTTCAAAAAGTAGGTTTTAGGGCTTTTACCAAAGATATAGCGGATAGCTTGGGTATACAAGGCTATGTGAAAAATTTGGACGATGGTTCTGTGGAATTTGAAGCCATAGGAGAAAAAGAAGCGTTAGAAATATTTTTAGAAAAGCTAAAAGAAGGTCCAAAGTACGCTTTTGTCTCTGATATAAAATATAAAATGGAGGTTTTTGAAGATGAAGATTATCCAAAAAGCTTTGATATTTTGTATTAGTCTGGGGCTTTTAACATGGCAAGCCAAAGCTTACGAATGTCATTATTATAAAGTTAGAAAGGGTGATACGATAGATAGAATTGCTCTTAAATTTCACGTTTATACGAAATCCATAAAAGAGGCAAACCCATCTCTTAGGAGGCATAAATTTTTGTCTATAGGGCAAAGACTTTGCATCCCTTACAAACCAAAAAAACCAAGAATACCTACGATGAGCTACAAAGTAAGAAGCGGTGATACGTTGTCGGTGTTGGCAGAGCGCTTTGGCACATCTGTAAGAGAGTTAAAGGAACTAAACAATCTTCATAGAAATTTTTTAAGGGTAGGAGAAACCATAAAAGTACCTTACAACACGAAGTATGTAGAAAGGTATGAAGGCAGAAAGTATAAGCTTTATATTATCAAAAACGGTGGTACTCTAAGAGATGTTTCTGATGTTACTGGGGTACCGCTTAGAGTACTTGAAAAGTTAAATCCAGATTTGGTAGGCAAATACCTTAACAAAGGGGTTGTGGTAAAGCTTGGTAAAAAACATATAACTTACAAAAGATTAATAGCAAGAGCCAAAAAGCGTTATAGAGAAAATTATAAAACTAGACCATTACCAAGCCATCCAAACAATCTAGAATCTCTTACCAGACAAGAGGCTAATGAGAATGTGCAAAAACCAGCTTCTAAGGTAAAAATACCTTTACCTGTAGAAGGTCAAATACAAAGGGCACAAAGGGGTATAAATATAATTACCGCATGCGGCAAACCTGTTAAAACTATAAACTCAGGTATAGTGGTGTATAGCGGTGATGACCTCGCTGCTTACGGTAATATGGCCATAGTAGATGGCGGTGGTATTATAACGGTTTACGCTTACAACCAAAAGCTTTTTGTAAAGAAGGGTCAGATGGTAAACAAGGGTCAAACTATAGGCTTAGTGGGGACAAAACCTGGTACTTCTATTTGTGAGCTTCATTTTGAATTAAGGAGTAAAGACGGTACTCCTATAGACCCAATTACTTATTTTGGTAGATAGTTTGTTATAATATTTTATTATATTAAACTTTTGACAGGAGGAATTGTATGGATTTAAGCAAAATAGTAAGCAAGAATCCGCCAGACGATATCTACGCTTTTATAGAAATACCCAAAGACAGCAACATCAAATATGAGCTTGATAAAGAAAGCGGTGTTGTGTTTGTAGATAGAGTACTTTTTACCGCAATGTACTATCCTTTTAACTACGGCTTTATACCAAATACCTTAGCAGAAGACGGTGATCCTGCTGATATACTTGTCATATCTGAATTTTCTGCCGTTCCTGGTTCTGTAATAAGATGCTCTTTGGTAGGTATGCTTGAGATGGAAGATGAAGCTGGTGTTGATACGAAATTTTTGGCGGTGCCCCACAAGAAAGTAGACCCTTCTTTTTCTCATATAAAAGATGTAGATGATATCCCGCAGCATATAAAAGATAAGATAAAACACTTCTTTGAGCACTACAAAGAGTTAGAGCAAGGTAAATGGGTAAAGATTAAAAACTTCATATCCAAAGATAAAGCGTCTGAGGAGCTTAAGAAAGCGATAGAACGTTTTAACAAATGAGTCTTGTAAAGGACACTGCTTTAGAGACTATCTCGAAAGAGATAGAGGCTATTGAAAGTTTAAAGCTTTTAATAAACGAAGATTTTGAAAGAGCTGTAGAAGTTATACATAGCTCAAGCGGTAAAGTGATACTTACAGGAGTAGGCAAGTCTGGTCATGTCGCAAGAAAAATAGCTTCTACAATGGCAAGCGTTGGTACTCCTGCAGTATTTTTGCATCCAAATGAAGCTCTTCACGGAGATTTGGGTATTATAACAAGAAATGATATTGTCTTAGCACTTTCAAACAGCGGAGAGTCTATTGAGATAATCTCTATGATACCTTATATAAAAATGGTGGGCTCTTTGCTTATATCCATTACGAATAAGAAAAACTCTACCTTGGCAAAGCAAAGCGATATAGCGCTTATTTTAAATATAGATAAGGAAGCATGTCCTTTAAACTTGGCGCCTACTTCTTCTACCACGGCTATGCTTGTCTTGGGTGATGCTTTATCTATGAGTCTTCTAAAGCTTTCTGGTTTTAAGGAAGAGGATTTTGCCCTTTTACATCCAGCTGGTTTTTTAGGGAAAAAATTAAAACAGGTAAAAGATGTGGGACATTTTGGTGATGAGCTGCCTGTTGTAAAAAAAGATGCAAAAATTTACGAAGCTATCATAGAGATAACTCAAAAAGGCTTTGGTGCTACGGCTGTTGTTGATGAAGATGGGTTTTTGGTGGGTATACTTACAGATGGAGATATAAGAAGAATTTTGGAAAATAAGATAGATATAAACACCACCAGCGTTTACGAAGTTTGCACTAAAAACCCTAAAACTATATCAAAATCAGATATATTGGCAAAGGCGCTTTCTTTGATGGAGACTTACAAAATAACCGTTTTGATAGTGCAAGAAGACAAAAAACCAATCGGCATAATACATCTTCATGACATATTGAGGTATGGTATAAATTGAAATATTCTAATGTTTTTACTATTCCGAATGTTCTTTCTCTTATAAGGCTTGTAGTATCTCCTTTTCTATTTTTTCTTTTTAAAGTCGACATAAAACTTGCGTTTTTTTTATTTGTAGTTGTTAGTATTACAGATGCTCTTGATGGTATTATAGCTAGGCTTACCAACAGTATAAGTTTTCTTGGAAAGATCTTAGACCCCATAGCTGATAAAGTTTTGATACTTTCTTTGTCTTTTGCTTTTATAAAAGCCAAATATCAAATACCTATTATGTTTGTAAAGTTGATAATAGCGAGGGAGGTGTTTATAATCCTTGGGAGCATATTGTTTCTTTATTTTGGCATAGCACCAAAGCCGTCTTTTCTTGGAAAGTTAACCACCTTATCTTTGATAATGCTTTTTGCTGGACTTTTTTTTGAGAATATAAAGAATACCAAATTGGGCGTAGTGGATATATTGTACGATATATCTTATATACTTTTAATTTTAAGCTTTTTGGAATATCTTAGCATAGGT
>JAGDWZ010000018.1 GCA_023269915.1 Hydrogenobaculum sp.
TTCTTACCTATTTGTATACTCATGCAATAGGCTATAGCTTTTTCAGGACTGGTTAGGGGGAAATATGGGGTTAATTTCTCACTCGAGGTATGAATATGGTATATTATATATAGATATATGAAAAAGCTTTTTGCATTTTTGTTTTTACTTTTAAACATAAGTGTTTTTGCTACTCCGCTGCTTCCACCTCTTCGGGCTATTTTATCAAACAACGATAAACCCTTTAAAGGCCAAAAATCAAAGTCCCCAAAAAAGAAAAAGCACGTACCTATACCTTATATCGCTAAACCTATTAAACTTGGAATAAGTACTATAGAAAAAAAATACTATGAGCTTTACAAGGATATATTATGCGTAAACTCTGGTAAAGCTTGTAAACCTTTAAAGCAATATGGATACGATTTTTTCATCAATAGAAAGCCAAATCCGAATCTTTTAGGTTCTGTAAGTCAAAATTACATACTTGGTCCAGGGGATGTGATAACCATATATATATACGGAGCGCCATCGGATATATTGGGTTTTCCCAGTGAGATAAAAGATGTGGCTATAAACAGGGAAGGTATAATAAACTTGCCTTTAATAGGTACAATACCGGTATGGGGTAAAACTTTGTCCCAATTAGACAAAATCCTCGAGGCAGCTATAAGTAAAAAGTTTAAAAATGTTAGGGTGAGTGTGTCTTTGGATAAACTAAGACAATTTAGCGTATATGTTTCTGGATTTGTCAGATATCCGGGCCCTGTTATAGTAAATCAAACTTATACCGTTGTGGATGCCCTAATACTTGCCGGAGGAATATTAAGAAATGGTAGTTTAAGAGATATTGTCCTTACGCGGGAAGATGGGACTAAAATAAATATAGATTTATACAAACTTCTACTAGAAGGCAAACCTATAGATATACACCTAAAAGATGGGGATACACTGTATGTTCCACCCATAGGAAATACGGTGGCTATAGCTGGGGCTGTGAAAAGTCCTGGTATATACGAGATAAAAAAAAATGAAAATCTTTTAGAGCTTCTTAATATAATCGGTGGACCTCAGTTTTTTGCTTTTAATAAGAATATAAAACTAATAAGCGTAAAAAACGGTACATTAAATGTATCGTCTTATTCGCTAAACGACGAAAAATTTTTGAAAAGTCCACTTAAAAATGGAGATTTTATATACTTTGGTTCTATAGCAAAAGCCTTGAAACACACTATTATAGTAAGAGGGGCTGTTTTGTTCCCGGGTGTTTACTCTACTTCAAAAACTCCAGACCTCAAAGCTCTCATTGAAAAAGCTCGCATATCCTCAAAGACCAATTTAAACTATGCTACACTCATAGAGAATAAAGATGTTATAACATTTTCCCCAGAAGATGTAATAAACGGCACTTACAATCATAAATTACATACTGGTGATGAGGTAATTTTTTACGATAAATGGATATTTAAACCCATAGTGATAAGTGGTAAATATATAAAAAAATCTCTAAAAGTAAATTATTATCCGGGTATTACTATTTTAAGAGCTCTAAAAAATGTAAAATATACGATAGCTCCTTCTGAATTAAAAGCCTATGTTTTTCACAAATCTGGGAAAATAGATATGGTTTATCTAAGAAACCTACTATATAGAGGAACACCTTTAGGAGATGTAAAATTATATCCCGGGGATATAGTGCTCATAAAAAAGGTGAAACCTACAGATTATACAAGATCCATTACCATACTGGGTGAGGTGAAAAGGCCCGGTGTTTACAATATAAAAAACGGTGAAAGGCTTTATGATGCTATACTAGAAGCTGGAGGATACAAGAAAGACGCCTATCCAAAAGCTATTGTTTTTATAAGGCCCTCCATTCAAAAGCTTCAATATCAAAATATTCAGCAAGCTATAGTGAATTTAGAAAACTCTTTAATGAATTCTTCTCAAGGTAGAATATCCGCCACCGCTGAGAACTCCCAAGAAGCTCAGTCTATACAAAACCAGCTTATGCAAGAGCAGGTAAATTATATAAACTATTTGATAAAAACCGTAAAAAAAGGACTTGGTAGAATATCGCTTGATATACCACCAAAACTAAACGAGCTTAAAAATTCTACCCAGAACATACTTTTAGAACCCGGAGATTACATATATATTCCACCAAAGCCTCAGTATGTGCTTATAACTGGCTCTGTTTACAATCAGATAGCCATGCCTTATATACCAAATAAAACGTTAAAGTGGTATGTATCTCAGGTAGGAGGTTTTAAAGAAGGAGCTAATAAATCTGGGGTTTATATAATAAGAGCAAATGGAAGAATAGTATCAGCCAAACAACAAGAGCATCTTTTTGGATTTTTCGGTAACAACTTTTACAATACTATTATAAAACCCGGAGATACCATAGTTATACCTCCAAAATTTGAAGCAAATATATTGTGGATACCCCTTATAAGAGATATAACTCAGATTATATTCCAATCTTTGTCCGCCGTGGCTCTCATAAAATATGTCTATTAATATGGAAAGAGAGAAAAATGTAGATTTGATCGAACTTTTTCTTATACTCTGGAAACATAGGATAACATTTTTAGCTTCTATACTCTTAATAAACATAGTTGGATTTTTGATAATATCTGGGATCACGCCGAAATATGAATCAAAATCATCCATAATACCTCTTGATAACGGCAGCAACATACCAAATTACCCAGGCTTTGGACTTCCTATAAAAAGCTCTGACAAAAAAGTGATAGCTATATTAAAAAGCAGAACCATTCGAAAAAGAGTGGCTAAAGAATTAAAGCTATTTGCCAACGAAGAAGTGGCGATAAACAAACTAAAACAAATGGTAAAGATAGACCAAGATCCAAATTTAAGCACTATATACATTATAACTAGGTGTAAGAATCCAAAATTAGCCAAAATGATAAACGAAAGCTATCTTAAAAACCTAAGGCAAATTTTAGATGAGAAAAACCTAAGCATATACGAAAAAAATCTTACATACATATCTTCTCAGCTTCAACAGACAGCGGATAAAATAAAAAAAGATATGGAAGATCTTGTAGCCCTTCAGAAAAAATACGGATTTGTATTACCGCCTTTTGGCAGAAGCCCAGAGGCTTTGACGTCATTTTTTGGAGCTTTTGAACAAGGTGGTACCCAAGCTGCGGATATCATTACAAATATATTTACACTAGAGTCAAAGTACAATGTGCTAAAATCTGAGTACTATCAAACGGAATATCAAGCCTTAAAACATCATATATACATAGAAGTGTTAGACCCGCCAAACCTACCTCTTGGGCCTTCTTACCCAAATAAACATTTTTTATATATGGTGGTGTTTGTAAGCTCTATATTCTTTTCTATATTTTTGGCGTTTTTGAAAGAATTTTTAGATAAATTTACAGAACGGCTCAAAAACCAAAAATAGGGCAGGGCAGTTTAATAGTTTAATAGATTTTTCAAAAATACGTAGGCAGGTTCTTTCTTGTATTTTGTCCTTATTATGTCTAAAAGCTTTAAAATATATTGCTATGTTATAAAAACATCGTATTTTGCTCTATGAAGTCTTTCGTACTTGATATTTAAAAAATCTGCTACCAATGAGAGTTTATATGTTTTAGATTTGGTATAAGTTTTTTTGGAAAGTTCTAAAATGCATATAGTAGGCGGGCTGAGTCGCTTTTTAAATGTGTTTGGTAAGTTTGATTTAGAAAAGTGTATAAGTTCAAGTACATCGTGAATACCTACCACAAAAAATTATTACACATATCTACAACCTTACTCCAGAATTAGTTTCTTTATTTCCATAAACTGTGGTATGCTTGTAGTCACTTCAGCAGGAGTCACATATCCTAAAGACAAGTCTGCCACAGTCTCATAATGTGGTCTTACAAAGTTGAATTTTTCTATGTAATTTCTTAAGAGGTTATTTAGATGAACTATTGGATACTCTATGCCTTCTATAAACCATAATTCTTCCTCTATAGTTCTTATAACTCTCTCAACATTAGCATTTGTTTTATCGCGTGGGCATACTTGTAGGAGTTCTTGGATAGCTGTAATAATGCTCTATACCTATTTCTCCAAGGTATTCTTCAAATTCTAATCCGTGGCAAACTTGTCCATAAACTCTGTACCATTATCCGTTTGTATTTTAGAAATGCTAAATCCAAAATATTTCATAACTTCTTGGATAAAGAGCTTGGTATTTATTGATGTTTTATTCTCGTAAACTTTTGCAAATACAAGTCTGCTGTATTTGTCTATAGCTGTGTATTGGTAATAGGTTACACCTCTTAACACAAGATGCTTTAGGTCTATTTGCACTACCTCACCAGGATATCTAGCTCTTAAGCTTGTTTTAGTTCTTCTTCTGTTTTTGCTGTGCTGTTTTGTTTTTTGCTTTATACTCTTCGTCCTTTCAATAAGTCTAAAGGTCTTTAACAGTCTATAGACTGTTGATGGAGATAATTGTATCCCCTTTTCTTTTTCTAAATACCTTGCTATTTTCTTCTTGCTCCAACGCCGTGGCATACTTGTCCAAAGTGTCTACATGTCTTGGTTATATTACATAATTGCGTGGCAGACTTGTCACCTCCTTTTTCATCACCTCCCTTCTAATGTTATGTGAGTTCTTCCTAAATTTTTAACCATAAAAACTTACCTTCTTAATGTGTTGGTTTATAAAAAATTTTAACAAAGGTAAGTGTCTATAGTATATATGAACTTATATACTTTTGTATAGATTCACAATAAGATTGACCGTATTGGTTATGTCAAACTCTTGAAATCTTTCAAAAGAGGCTTTAGAAAAACGATCATACATGTCTTTATCAGATAATATTTTTATAATTGCATCCGCTATCGCCTTTGGATCTTTTGGGGGCACCACTAATCCAGTTTGATTATCCTTGTTAATATATGTAAGCCCAGAACCATAAACGTTGGTTGTAATCAAAGGTTTTTTATAATAAAGGGCTTCCACGAGCACTATACCAAAAGACTCCGCCCTTCCAATGGAAGGAAGGCAAAAGATATCGCAGTTTTTTAAAAAAGGGTTTATATTTTCCACTTCCCCTAAAAGAATTATTCTTTGTTCTAAATTTCTAGATTTTATCATATTGTTTAATTTATCAAACAAATATCCATCTCCTATAATTAGTATTAAAAAATCATCTGGTAGATATTTAGCAGATTCTATAAGATACTCAAAACCTTTATAATACACCAGCCTGCCTATGGAAAGTATTATTTTTTTGCCTTTTAATTTATCTTTTATACTGTTATATTTATAATCAAAAGATGTATCTTCTAATCTTTTAGTATCCACCCCTAGGGGTATTATAGCGGTTTTATCTTTAAACTCCTTCAATTGTTCAGACGTATCTAAATAATCTTGCAAAGCACATATTATTTTAGAGGCTTTCTGGAGAGCCCTTTGCTGAAATGGTTTATAAAACCTATAAAACAGCTTTTGCTTTATTATATCAGATTGCCACTGAATCACCACAGGTTTATTTGTGAAAAAACTGAGCACTTCCGCCAGCGGGTTTGGAGTATGAATGTGAATAATATCATAATTATTTTGCACTTTTAAAAAATATCTAACCAAAGCCAAAGAAAAGGGTGCTGAGAAAAAAACACCATCGGTTTTAAAAGCAAAATACATTAGATTTTCGTTTTTATAGGTGTGTTTATCGAAGCAAAATAGGTGGGCTTCCACACCATTTTTATTCAAATGTCTTACGAGATCTTGAGCAAATGTCTCCATCCCACCTTTAGCAGGAGGGCAAAATTTTCCTATATGAAGTACCTTCATCTACAACACACCTTATGAAAATAAGACAAATATTCTTCTATTATAGCATCTTTTCTATATTTAATTGATATACTCTTAGCGTCTCCTAAAATTTTCTTTCTTATTTCTTCGTTATTCAACGTTATATCTATTTTCTTAGCTATATCCATCGTGTCAAAAGGGTCAAAGCAAGCTATAGAGCTTCCAAATATTTCTCTTAACACCTCTATATTAGAGCTTATACTTACGCTTCCACAAGAGATTGCCTCTAAAAGAGTAAGACCAAACCCTTCGTACAAAGATGGAAGTATGAAAAGTTTTGCATGCTGATATAAACTTATAAGCTCTTCATCCGATGGGCGTTCTATCTCAACAACTTTGTCTTCTATACCGAGTGTTTTTATAGTCTGCTTTGCTTCATCATACTTAGATTTATCGTATGATCCTGCTATTACCAACTTCAAGTTTTTTTCTTTTATCATATTAAAAGCCAAAATAAGATTTTTAAGATTTTTATGTTTTTTTCTATTGCCCACAAAAAGTATGTAATCCTCTTTCAAGATGGGTTTTGTATATTGGTTTTTAGAAAATTTATCATCTATAAAAGCGTAGATGGTTTTTACTTTGTTTAACTCAAACATCGATGTTAACTCCTTCTTTACAAAATCTGAACTAGTTATGATACCTTTTGAATATGTTAAGGCTCTTTTTAGATAAAATAGATAAGCTCTTGTTTTCAAGGGAGACCCTCGCCAATATTTAGTTAAAGGTATAAGATCAAATATTACGCTTATAGTATTTTTTGGTATATAGTAAGGTAGATTTATTTGAGGGTATAAAAATATATCCACTTTGTCTTCCAATTTTTTCAATATCTTACCTTGATTAAAAAACCCTTTTACGGAAAACTTTTCATAATCTACAAAGACGGGTTCTAGTATATGCTTATAATCTTTAAAATCCTCTTCAAAATATCTTTCTAAGGATTTTGGTACGCAGGTGTATATCTTTATACCTCTTTTTAAAAATTCCTTGGTAATAAGCTCGTAATACCTTCCAAGCCCAGCTCCCTTATAAAAAAGACCATCAATATAAAGAATAGGTTCTCTCATGATTTGTTGTTTATGGCTAAAAGTATCACAGAAAGATAAACGGTGTTAAACCATACAGAGGTTATTATGTATCCATAAGTCAACAATAGCATAGAAAATAACACAAGCTTGATTCTCGAATCCCCTTTTTTGAAAGCCACTATAAAAGAATAAACCCAAAAGCTAGCCCCAACTAAACCACCATAAAAAAACGTGTCAGTGAGAGTGGACTCCGGATTTAAATTTGGAGGTATCTCTCCCTGTCTTTTAAGCCATCCAACGTATCTATTAAAATAAACCCCAATCCCCGTGTATCCATATCCAAACAAAAATCCAAGAAGATTTTCTCTATATACATAAAAAATTGAAGAAAAATATTTTAAATGTCTTGATATGTCTTGATTAAACTTATCAGGATTTATAAAAAGCCCTATATACAAAAAAACTAAAAAACTTAAAAATGTTAACAAAGCTATTACGCTAAATTTTACATGTGAGAAAAATAAGTTTATATTTTGAAATAACTTAAATATTAAATAGGTCAAAACTGTTATAATAGAGGCCTTTGATATCGATAGTAGCATTCCTATAACCATTATAAGAAGTACTAACTTTTTAAATTTGTATTTTACTATACCTTCATTTACCATTACAAAAGAAAGGGCTATGCCTGTTATAGAAAATCCTGGGTCCCAAGAAAGACCAGATGGCCTATAAAAAACTATACCCTTTATATTTTGAAGGTTTACAAACGTATGACCCATAGCTTTTCCCAAGAGCGCCGGTGGGAAGATAGCTGTAGTAATAGTTTGGTTAAACTTTATAAAGTAGATATAATCTACCATGCAATACAAAGATGTTATTATACCGCTGTATGTAAAACCTTTTAAGTATATATATATTAGATTTTGGTCTATTTTAAAAGCTATAAACACGGTAAGAAGACACAGTAAAAATATTTGAGATGTTATAAGCCCGGCTGTTAAATTTGAATTTAGAGCTCCTATAAGAGTAGAAGCATAGAACAATATACCAAGAGATAGTATAAAAATCTCTTTTTCCGATAAAAAAATGTTTTTTGTAAATATGATAAGTGTACCTAAGAAAAAGCAACCAAGTAAAAATATATGAGCCAGTATAAAACTATGAAAACTTGGTACCGCAAAAAGCGATACAACGCCAAATAAAAACATTAAAATTTTCATGAGCTCCATTAAGATAGTAGCTCCTTTTTTAGTATCTCTGTATGCTCTTCCCAGCTCATTATCTTTACACTATCTGGTTTTGGATGCTTGTTTTGTTTGTAGAGCTCATACCAGTCTAAAATAGCTTTGGCTAGTACATTTTCGTCTTTTGTATTTTCAAAATAATACGCTCCTTCTTTTGCCACCTCTCTAAACACAGGAATATCTCTTGCTATGATGGGGATTTTATGATAAGCTGATTCCACTATGGGTATGCCAAAACCTTCTCCTTCCGAAGCCATGATAGTAGCAGAAGCGTCTTTGTAAAGATGCTCTAACATATCATCGGATACTTGTCCAAGATAGAAAAACCTCTTGTTTTTCTCAGGGTGTTTTGATATATAATAGATAAAATCCCCCATCATCCAGCCTTCTTTACCTACAAAAACAAGATTGAAATTATACCCCTCTTTCCAGAGTTTTTCAAAGGCTTTTAAAACCTGTCTATGTCCTTTCCTTGGTTCTATGGTGGAAACCATGAGAAAATAAGGATTTTGTCTAATCTTATCAAGAGCTTTTAACTCTTCATCTTTTATACCTTCTATATGTTTTGCAGAGTCTATATCATAGCCAAGGTGAATATAGGTGATATAAGGTATATTCTCTATGTTTTGGGATTTTAAAAACTCTATCACACTATCTGAAGTGGCTTTTGAATTGCATATGATTTTATCAGATATAGAAGCGATAAGCTTTATCCAATCTCCATGCTCTGTTTTATAGCTTTTAGGAAAATACTCTGACATAAATATGGGAAGCGTATCGTGCACGAAAAATACTATTTTTACATGCTTTGCTTTCATTTTTTTGTATATGTTTTGTTTGGCTGCCTCTTTTATCATGTAAAACAAATCTGCGCTGTAAAATATATCTCCTGGTCTATACTCTATGGGTTCATCCTGAAAATCATCTTTTATATCTAAATATTTTTTAGCAAATTCCCTCGCATACTCATAATGCCAAAAACTCCCCTTATCAGTGAGATAAACCGGTTCTATTTTGTAGTTTTTTGGAGGTTTTTTTAATAAATTCAAAAGCTGGGCTTTTACCACCCTTTGAATGCCTGATTTAGAATCCCACATTTTTAAAACGCTAACATCCACAAATATCCGTTTTTGGTTTTTGTTTAGGAAGTTGTTTTGACTCAACACATGAGATATATTTATAAGCTCTTGGTCTATATTTTTAATGTTTGAGTTTTTTATTGCATGACAAATTTTATTCATCAGCTTATCTTGAAGTTGATAATCTTTATAAATATCTTCTATTTTTTGCTCTAGGTTTTCTAAATCATCTATAATCCCCATGCTATTTTCTGCACATAAACTGAATCTATCAGTAGTTATTAAAATCCCAAAACATTCTTCTAAAACATTTAATATTTTTTGGCAATCTTCTTTGGTTTTTAAAATATATACTATCCTATCGTATTTTAAACATTCTTTTGAAAAGTTTTCTAAGTTATGTATGATATCTATATCGTAGGATGCCTCTAATTTATGACTTGTTTCGTCATCCCCAAATACCAATGCAATACGCTTTTTCATGATAGAATGATATTTTTCAAAATCTCTGTATGCTCTTCCCAGCTCATTATCTTTACACTATCTGGTTTTGGATGCTTGTTTTGTTTGTAGAGCTCATACCAGTCTAAAATAGCTTTGGCTAGTACATTTTCGTCTTTTGTATTTTCAAAATAATACGCTCCTTCTTTTGCCACCTCTCTAAACACAGGAATATCTCTTGCTATGATGGGGATTTTATGATAAGCTGATTCCACTATGGGTATGCCAAAACCTTCTCCTTCCGAAGCCATGATAGTAGCAGAAGCGTCTTTGTAAAGATGCTCTAACATATCATCGGATACTTGTCCAAGATAGAAAAACCTCTTGTTTTTCTCAGGGTGTTTTGATATATAATAGATAAAATCCCCCATCATCCAGCCTTCTTTACCTACAAAAACAAGATTGAAATTATACCCCTCTTTCCAGAGTTTTTCAAAGGCTTTTAAAACCTGTCTATGTCCTTTCCTTGGTTCTATGGTGGAAACCATGAGAAAATAAGGATTTTGTCTAATCTTATCAAGAGCTTTTAACTCTTCATCTTTTATACCTTCTATATGTTTTGCAGAGTCTATATCAGAGCCAAGGTGAATATAGGTGATTTCTACATCTTCTCTTAAATTGTTTTCATGTATGTAATCTATTAGTTCATCCGCCACAGACTTTGAATCGCATATTATTTTATCTGAAAATCTTACTATGGATTCTATCCATTCTTTGTGTATATCTGAAGTGTTTAGTGGAAAGTAGTTTGGAAATTCTATAGGCAACAGATCGTACACAAAAGATATTATTTTTACATTTTTAGCTTTTATTTTATCATAAAAACCTTCCCTTGTAGCTTTTGTTATATCATAATATAAATCTGGTAAGTAAAGTATGTCTCCTTCAAAGAAATTCACCACTTCATCTTTTAAATCTAAGTCAAGATTTAAAAATTTAGAAGTAAACTCTCTAGCGTATTTATAAACCCATTCATCATACCAAAAATCTATATATATAGGCTCTATTCTATAGCCTTTAGGTGGATTTTGAAATAAATTCAAAAGCTGAGCTTTTACCACCCTTTGAATACCTGTTTTTATGTCTACTCTTGCTAAAGCGCTTACGTCCACAAAGAGGCGTTTTTGAACAACGTTTGGTTTTAAATTTTTAGAAATGTGTTCTGATATCAATTTCAACTCATCTTCAAAAGGTATATCTCTTATATTCAAAACTATTTTATCCAAAAATTTTTCATATGGATATTTGTAAGTAAATTCTATAATATCCTTGTATTCGCCTGCTATTTTCTTTGGGGATAATTCAGTTTTGATATAATTCTTTGCATTTTTATTTAAACTTTTTTGCAGTTCTTTATCGTGAAAAATATTTTCTATAGAAAAAGCTATATCCTCAGCGCTTGGGTCTTCTCTTAGCACATAAACACAATCATCAGGCAATTCTTTGTTTGTGCCGTGTTTATTGGTTATGGTTGGAATGCCATAGCTCATACAATCCAATAAGGCTCTAGAACTTTCCCCCCTGGAATTTACTCTTAGTTGTATAGCCATATCACAAGTTTTAAGATATTCTTGATATATATTATCACTTACCCATCCTGTTACTTCTACTTTACCTTCAAGATTTAATCTTTTAATTAAATCTGATATGTATGTCTCATAGTGTTTATCAGAGTAAGCCCCTACAAATATAAGCTTTACATCTTCTTTTTTTGCTAAACTTGATTTTGCAAAACCTTCTATTATTTTGTCGTTTAACTTACCAGGTCCTAATATACCGAAACTGCATAGTAAAAACCCATCCTTTGCTTTTTTTTCAATAGCCTTATATTCTCTGAAAAGTTTTATCACAAATATATTTTCTGGTTCTGAGTAAAAATCTTTTACAAGATCTTTAGCATACTTAGAGTGCACAACTGTAGATAAAGCGTTTTGTATGAGGTTTAGGTTCATAGGATAATTTTTAACCACATAATCTATTCCATTTTGTTTGAGATCCAATAGCGCTTTATACCCGTGAGATTTATATAATTCATTTACAAACAGCCCATTGCCTTGATTAACATCTTTATATCGCCACAAATCCCCTAGATAAAAATCGTGTAAAACCAAAACTCCTGGTATCTCTTCTAGCATTTCTGGTACATAATCGTGAAAAGGACTATTCCCTATGTGATATAAAACTCTATCATATTCTCTGAAATTGTTTCTAAAATATTCTAAGCTTTTAAAAGATATATCCGCTTGCTCTTGATCTGTAATAATATCTATATCGTAGTATTCTGAAAGATAAGGAACAAGCTCTTTAGAGTAATAAGCTATTCCAGTTTTAGCAGGCGGTATAGGAGATATATACGCTAACTTCGGTTTTTTTTCTACATTATTTACTTTTTTTTTATTTTGATAAATCTCTTCAAAAGCTTCTAAAACTAGCTTTGCCGATTTATCCCAAGAAAAGTCTTTAACTCTTTTTAAAGAGTATTCTTTTAATCTATTTTTAAAGTCTTCATCTGTCAACACCTGTTTTATCTTAGAGGATATGGAGTTTGGATTTTGAGGATCAAATAGAGCATCTTCATTTTGTATTATCTCTTTTATAGAAGAGGAGTCTGCACCTATTACTGGTAATCCATAATTCATGGCTTCTAATATGGATAAGCCAAATCCCTCATACAAAGAGGGCATTACAAAAAGCTCAGCCGAAGCATAAAGAGCGCTTAATTCGGATTCATCCACATAGTTTGTAAATATTATGTTTTTATTAAAGTGTTTGTTTTCATATTCCACTGGGATTTTACCACTTATGACAAGCTGATAGTTATCTTTTATGGCGTTTGGCAATATGATATAGCTCTCTATGAGTCTTTCTATATTCTTCCTTAGTTCAAAAGACCCAGGGGCATAGAAAATAAACGGTTTGGTAATGCCAAACTTATTTAGTACTTCATTTATTTTATCTTGAGTTACATTTTTTATATTATCCACGCCTCCATATATGGTTTTTATTTTAGATTCTTCTATGTTTATATATTTTACGATATCTTTTTTTGTGGTATCTGATATTGCAAATACAATATCTTCTCTTTTTATATACTCCATATGCTCAAAGTACCAATCTTTAAACTCTCCTTCTTTTAGATATGTATCTTGATATATAAGAGGTATAAGATCGTACACCACACAAGAATCCGTAGAATCTTCGTAAAGATCTTTTACAGATACCACCACGTTGTCAAAATATCCTTCAAATATTGAGAAAGTATGTACTATATCTGGATTTAGTTTAGCTATTACATATTCTCTTATTAACTTTGATATCTTTCTTCTATGAGGATATTCATTTTTTACATAAGCACTAGGAACAATAGGAGTAAAAGCTATTATCTTTTTTGGATCTATGAGATCTTTCAGCTCATTTTTTATAGGCTCTATGCTATCTATAAAATAATCGTTCAATATTATGAAAAATTCGTGATTTTTCCCGACTTTTAAAAGAGATTTTGTCAAAGATATAGCATATTTGCCTATGCCTCTGTTTTTAGAAGCTCCTTGATAACTTTGTAAATCAAGGACTATCTTCATTGTTCCATCCTCTTTTTAAGTCTCTTATAAATGACTTTGGCTTGATAATTTAGATGCGGATATTTTAATTCTATATCTTGACCGTTTATAGTAGAGAAATAAAATACTTTTATTTTTTTTCCAAGTTCTGGAAATCTTGCCAATATGTATCCCGCTAATTTTCTTATCTCTTTGTTTTCATAGGCTTTTCTAAGGACACTGACTAAAAACCTTTTATAATAAACTTTTATCTTTTGATGATTTTCTTTGCTTAAGATAAATCTTTTTATATCGCTTAGCTTATTGTATAAGAACCATGGCTTTGAGTGTATTACCATGCTAAGGTGAAAATCCATGTAGTTAACTTTTGATTGTAGTTCATTTATATGAGCCAGCAAAAATTCAAATTTATCATTTATATATGTTTTTTGTGCCAAATCTATTTTATTTAAAAGCTCTAAAACTGTAACTTCCTCTCTTGACTTGATGGCTTTTATGCTGTTTATTAGCTCGTATAATAAGTTTAAATCCTCAGTTTCTTTTATAAAAATCATTGCTATATCTGGGCTAGTTTTAAAACTATATAGATCTGTTAGTTGGTATTCGCTTGATTTATTTGCGTTTATTCCAAAAAACTCAGAATAATAAAACCCTGTATACTCACCTAACACCTTCATGAGTTCTGGGTTTATTGGTTTTATATGGGTTGGGTCTATCCAAAAAGAGTAAAGCCCCACATAAGGATTCATGGTATTTGGAGTTTCTACTATGAAAACTCCACCTTTTCTCAATGCTCTAAAAACCTCTTGGAAAAGCTCTACCGTGTATTCAAAAGGAATGTGTTCTATAACTTGTATAAGAGATATTGCGTCATAGGATTCTGGTTTTTGGTTTTTAAGAAAATCAAGAGCATCCGCATAAGCTACGTTGAAACCTTTCGCTCGAGTTTGTTCTAACACTACTTTGTTTATATCTATACCAAAAACCTCAAAACCAAGTTCAGTATATATCGAAAGCATCTCCCCTCTACCACATCCTATATCAAGAGCAGTAGGTTGTCGGTCTTTAGCATATAATTTTAGCACAGGTATATACACACCTAATCTTCTTTTTATCTCTTCTTCGGAACCTCTAAAAGTATTTTCTAGTTTTGTATAAAAATTATAATCCAATGTCATAATTAAATATTATACCATGCATTGTACAAGTTCACAAACACTATGAACACTTACCTCTGTTAAAATTTTTATCACAAGTATGCCACGGATCATTAAAATCTCAAAGAAGGAGGTAAGAATATATGGTGAGAAGCCATAGAAAAGTTGAGACATTCTTAGAAAGGAGGTGGGTACCATAAAGGGACAAGTGTACCACGACTTAGGATAGATACCCAAAATGTGGTATTCTCACTCTATCCAAAAAGTTTAATAGATAAGCTTAGACATATCAATGATGTAAAAAAACGTGTTATACCTGTAGCTTACAAGAGAAGTTAAGACTAGTTTGGATAGAGCATTACAACAAAGTTCAAAATGTGTCAAAGACTTGTAGATACTTTGAACAAGCATACCCACGGTTTATGGAAATAAAGAAACTAATTCTGGAGTAAGGTTGTAGATATGTGTTATAATTTTTTGTGGTAGGTGTTCACGATGTATTGAACTCATACATTTATCAGCGCAGTATACTGTGATATGATAATCTAGTATGTTACATAGATTAGGATACTTAATATATAAACAAAGGCATTTTTTAAAATGTTTATACTTGGTATTACAAATGTTGTAGTTTCTGGGTTTGGGGCTCTTTTCTTTTATTATAGTTTAAAACTGTGTGAGTTTATATTTACCGTAAAGATTCTTGGCTATCACTTTCCGTCTCCTTTAGGTGAAAAACCAGATGATGTATTTTTTAAGCAAGAGCTTATATACTTACTTCTTTTTGTAACTGCTTTTGGTGGTTTGATAGCTGGTTTTATAGTGTTTAAGTGGGCTCCAGAAGCCGAAGGGCACGGCACTGACGCGGTATAGATGCTTATCACAATAAAAGGGGTATAATAAGAGATAGGGTAATTTTTATAAAGACTATAGCTTCTGCTATTACTATAGGCTCTGAGGCTCTGCTGGTAGAGAAGGACCAACAGCCTTAATTTCGGCTGGTATTAGTTCTTGGCTTGCTAGATTGCTGGGGCTTTCAGAAAAAGATAGAGAAAAAATCTTAGCTGTAGGTATAGGAACCATATTCAAAGCGCCTATAGGCGGTGCTATTTTAGCGGCTGAGATTCTTTATAAAGCTGATTTACAAGTTGACATAATATTTCCTGGTCTAGTAGCTTCAGCTATAGGATATTCGATATTTGGAAGTATCGTTGGTTTTACACCGGTTTTTGGCTTTTACCAACAACAGTTTGATCCATTTAGATTGCCCCTTTACGCAATATTAGGTATCGTTTGCGGTATCGTTGGGGTTATTTATGCAAAAATTTTTTATTACTTTAAAGACCATTTTTTTAAAAACCTAAAACTAAACATATATCTAAAACCTGTGCTTGGCATGTTTATCACTGGTATTATTGGTATGGCTTTTCCTGAGATTTTAGGTATAGGATATGGATGGCTTCAAGCTGTCATAGATGGAAAGTTTCAGATTTTTAATACATATGGTACCTTTTATATTATTTTTCATATTTTTAGCTTTTATAAAGATAATATCTACATCTTTTACAGTAGGTTCTGGAGCTTCTGGAGGTGTATTTGCACCAGTCTTTTTATAGGCGGGTTTTTAGGTGTTGGAATGGGTATCGTATTTCACGATTTATTTCCATCGTTGGTACACACTAATACATAGGTGCTTTTTCTATAGTTGGCATGCTATCTCTTTTTAGAGCTGCTGGAAAAGCGCCAATAGCCGTTACGCTTATGGTAGTAGAAACGACCGGAAGCTACCAACTATTACCAGCTTGTATGTTGGCAGTGGCTATATCTTACCTAATCTCTGGCGATGTTTTCATATACAAGTCTCAGGTAAAAATAATGTAAGGCTCACCTTTGTACAAAAAGTATCTTAATGCTATAATAATAAAAATGAAAGTAAATATAGAAAAAGAAGCGTTTGTGAGGCTTAGCAAAGATTATGATGTAATCCCTGTTTATACAGAAATACTGGCTGATTCTGAAACACCGTTTTCTGTTTTCTACAAACTAAAAGATGATGACTTAAACATTCTTTTAGAAAGCGCTGAAACTAAAGAAAACTGGGGAAGGTATTCTTTTGTATGTAAGGGTGGTAGCCTAAGATTTCAGTATAAAAACGATAAATGTTTTATAAGGAAAGACGATATTGTTAAGGAAGAGATTATAAAGCCCTTAGAAGGTTTGGAGAAACTATACAACAGTTTAAGATTTTACGACGATAAAACGCTAGGAAAATTTTGCGGTGGATTTGTAGGATACATAAGCTATGATATTGTAAAACACTACCATCCTATAGAAAAGTATGCTAAAAGCCCTAAAACAGGCATAGATATTCCTGATATAGATATGATGTTTACTGATTTTCTGATAATTTTTGACAATTTAAAAGCCACTATAAAAATAGTAAAGCTTGTAAGAATAAAAGATGCCGAAAGAGATTATGACAACGCTTTAAAAGATTTAGAAGATATAATTTATAAGTTAAAAACTGCTAAAAATCCATCTTTTCTTGATATAAACTTAAAAGAAGCGAGCTTGGAAGAATGGACTCCAAATATGACAAAAGAAGAGTTTATAAACATAGTAAACATATGCAAAAACTACATAGAAAATGGTGACGTTATACAAGTAGTACCATCTCAAAGATTTCATAAAAAAATAAGCATAAACCCTTTAAACATATATAGGGTGCTTAGATTTTTAAACCCTTCTCCTTACATGTATTTTTTGGATTTTGATAAATTAAAAATAATTGGCTCTTCACCAGAAACGTTGGTGAAAGTACAAGACGATGTGATTGAAATAAGGCCTATAGCTGGGACTATAAAAAGAGGGAATACACCAGAAGAAGACGAGGAACTTGCAAAAAAGCTTTTAAGCGATGAAAAAGAAATAGCCGAGCACGTCATGTTGGTGGATTTAGCAAGAAACGATATAGGAGCAATAGCTGAGCCAGGAAGCGTTTATGTAGATAATATGATGCATATAGAGAAGTTTTCTCATGTCATACATATAGTGTCAAACGTATATGGAAAGAAATCAAAAGAGCATAACTTGTTTGAAGTGATAAAGCATGCTTTACCTGCTGGGACTTTATCTGGAGCTCCAAAAGTAAGAGCCATGCAAATAATAGAAGAGTTAGAACCCACCAAAAGAAACATATACGGCGGGGCTATTGGATACATCAGCTTAAATCAAAATATGGATTTTGCAATAGCCATAAGGACAGCGACTATATTAGATGATGTTGTTTACACTCAAGCGGGGGCTGGTATAGTGGCTGATTCTATACCTGAAAAAGAATATTTGGAATCTGTTTCAAAAGCTTCAAGCATAATGAAAGCTGTGGCTGTTGCAGAAGCTTCTTGTGAACTTTGAAGAGTTTGTGAAGGATAAAGATATAAGCTTTTTAGCAAAAGGATGGAGGGGAGAAATATATATATTCAAAGAAGGAAATGAACAATTTTGTATAAAAAAAGCTATACACCAAGAGGCTATATACGCTATTCAAAAAGAAGCAAATATATTATCTTGCTTGTATGGTGACGATAGTTTTCCTCAGATAGTATCCCAAGGAGAAGATTTTTTTGTTTATAAATACATAGACGCTAAACCCTTTGAAAAAGTTTTTTGGCTTTTAGAAAAAGAAAATCAATTAAAAGTTTTAAAATCTATACTTAAAGCCGCTTACTATCTTGATAGTGTAGGTATAAATAGAGGCGAATTTGATAAAGAGTATAAGAATATTCTTATAGATGACGCTATAAAGGTTTACATACTTGATTTTGATAGAGGAAGCTTTTCCAAAAATCCAAAAAACATAACCCAGTTTATACAGTCTCTTAGGGTAAAGGGGCTTCTTACCAAAGAAGAAGCCGTAAATCTAGGCAAAATTTACAAATCAAACAAAGATTACGTTTACAACTATCTCAACAGCCTCCTCTCCCGACCCCCATCCATTGCATAAAAACTTAAGGGCATACGTTTGTTTGGGCAGGTATTCTTCCTATAAGCCTCAAAAATTTAGAAAAAGGACCCATATTTGCCATCGCTACAAACTTTGGCCCTGAGAAAGAAAGCTCGCCAAACATCATGGCGTGCATAGGACCATACTCGCCTCTGCCCATCTCTATCCAATGTTTTGTAGTGGCGTACATAAGAAAGTCGTTTCCGGTGCGCCTATCTTTAGCCCAACCTCCGTATACACATTCTGCCTTGCCGTTCATATTCTGGATGTAAAGCTCTATCTGTTTATGTGGAGAGCAGTCTTTCCTGTATAAGAAAAGTTTTCTCACTGGAGCCCCTCTCCATTCGCTGCTTGATGAAGCCATGTTAACAAGTGCCGGGGTTTGATCCCAAAGATTACATAGCTCTCTGGCATAGTTTGCGTCCATCATAACGGTAGCGTTTGCCAAACCAATAGAAAGGCCAAGCATTAAAATAGCTTTTCTCATAACAACCTCCTAAATATTCTTTATAAAGTTTATATTGTTTGTTAAAAAGTTTCTTTAATTGTTTATTATATTCAAAAGAAGAGATACAAATATAAAGATATTCTAATTTATACATCCAATTCGTTTTTGTTGCTTTTAATATAAAAAAACTTTATAATATTATACGTGGATAGAAGAAGGGAAATCTTAAAACTTATCAAGGAAGGAGAACAAAATACAAAAAAATTAGCTGAAAAGTTTGGCGTATCCTTAATGAGCATATATAGAGATTTGAAAGAATTAGAGAAAGAAGGGCTTATAATAAGAAAATACGGGAAATTAGAGGTAGCAAATAGAAACGTTAAAGAAGCCAAAGACAAAGAAAGGGATAAATGTGCCTTTTGTCAAAAAGAAAATGACGATAGATTGAGATTTACTTTTCATTTGGAAAACGGAAAGCAAATACATACATGTTGCCCCCATTGTGGATTACTCTTATATAAAAGCATAATAGACCCTATAGAAGCCATCACTACAAAGGATTTTATCACTTGCAATCTTTTAAGCGGAACATCGGCATACTATGTGCTTGGCTCTGCTGCTACGCCTTGCTGCTCACCATCTGCTTTGGCTTTCTCGAGAAAAGAAGATGCTTATATGTTTAAAAATGGTTTTGGTGGTGAAGTCTTTGAGTTTGACGAAGCCACAAAAGTTATATGGGAGCTTATGAAATATGGAAGTATTCTTAAAATTGGAAAATTTAATAAGTAGGAGTTTAGAATATGGCAGGACATAGTCATTGGGCACAAATTAAACATAAAAAGGCAAAAGTGGATGCACAAAAAGGAAAACTTTTTGGTAAGCTTATAAGAGAAATAACAGTAGCTACAAAGTTAGGTGGGCCAGACCCAAACGCAAACCCAAGGCTTAGGATGGCTATAGAGGCGGCTAGAAAAGTTAGCATGCCTATGGATACTATAGAAAAAGCTATAAAAAGAGGTTCCGGCAACGATAAAGAAGGGTCATTGGAAGAAATAGTCTACGAAGGATATGGCCCTGGCGGTACAGCCATTATGGTAGTGGTAGCCACAGACAATAGAAACAAAGCAACATCTGAAGTAAGGCATGCGTTTTCAAAACATGGTGGCAATTTAGGATCTTCTGGATGCGTATCTTACTTGTTTGAACAAAAAGGGATAATAGAAATACCGAAAGAGTCTACCGAAGAAGAAAAGCTTATAGAAGCTGCTTTGGAAGCTGGGGCTGACGATGTTGAAAGTGCAGAAGAAATGTTTATAGTCTATACAAATCCAAAAGATGTATATACTGTAAAAGATTCTTTAGCAAGCAAAGGATTTACCATAGAAAGCGCCAAGACTACTCTCATACCAACTACTACTGTAGAAATAAAAGATGTTGACACTGCGAAAAAACTACTAAACCTATTAGAACACCTTGACGAGTTGGACGATGTGCAGGAGGTTATATCAAACTTTGAAATAGACAAAGATGTCATGGCCTCTTTGAGTTAATGTTATAATAAAACCATGAGACTATCGATAGTTGGCACTGGATACGTAGGACTCGTAACAGGCACTTGTTTTGCCGAAATGGGCAACGAAGTTTATTGCGTTGATATAGACAAAGAAAAGATTGAAAAGTTAAAACAAGGTATAATTCCCATTTACGAACCAGGTTTAGAAGAGCTTGTAAGAAGAAATACTTCTCAAGGGAGATTGTTTTTTACTACCGATATAAAAGATGTCGTAGAAAACACGGATATTATCTTTATAGCCGTTGGCACGCCGATGGGAGAAGATGGTAGCGCAGATTTAAAACATGTGTTAAGCGTAGCAAGAGATATAGGCAAATATATGAATAGGCATAAGTATGTTATAAATAAATCCACAGTCCCTGTAGGTACAGCTATTAAAGTTAGAGAAGTTATCCAAGAAGAGTTAGACAAGCGTGGTGTAAATATAAGTTTTGATGTTATATCAAACCCAGAGTTTTTAAAAGAAGGTGCAGCGATAGAAGATTTTATGAAACCAGATAGGGTAGTGGTGGGGGCGGATTCGGAAGAGGCGATGGAGCTGATGAAAGAGCTTTACGCTCCTTTTACAAGAAACCATGAAAGATTTATAGCGATGGATGTAAAATCTGCCGAGATGACAAAGTATGCGGCAAATGCTATGCTTGCTACAAAAATAAGCTTTATGAACGAAATAGCAAATATATGTGAAAGAGTAGGGGCAGATGTAAACAAAGTAAGGATAGGCATAGGCTCTGACCCAAGGATAGGATATCATTTTATATATCCTGGGTGTGGATACGGCGGCAGTTGTTTTCCAAAGGATGTAAACGCCCTTATTAAAATAGCTGAGAACGTAGGATATGAGCCAAAAATATTAAAAGCCGTAGAAGATGTAAACGCAAGACAGAAAAAAGTCCTTGTAGAAAAAGCCATAAAACGATTCGGTGAGGATTTAAAAGATAAAGTTTTTGCTGTATGGGGACTTAGCTTCAAGCCAGAAACCGACGATATGAGAGAAGCAAGCTCTATAGTCATAATAAACGAACTTACAAAAAGAGGAGCGAAGATACAAGCCTACGACCCAGTAGCCATTGAACAAGCTAAGAATTTTTATTTAAAAGATAATCCAAACGTATATTACTTTAACAGCAAATATGACGCCTTAAACAACGCTGACGCTTTGTTTCTTATAACAGAGTGGAAGGAGTTTAGAAGCCCAGATTTTGAAGAGATGAAGAAAAGATTGAAAAATCCTATTATCTTCGATGGGAGAAACCAATACAACAAAGATAAAATGAAAAATTTAGGTTTTGAGTATTACCAAATAGGTGTTTAAAGGAGGTTTTTATGTTTTTAAAAGCCAAAGACAAAGAAATCTACGATGCCATAGTAGCTGAGTTAAACAGGCAAAACTCTTACCTTGAGATGATAGCATCAGAAAACTTTACATCTCTTGAGATAATGGAAGCACAAGGTTCTGTTTTAACAAATAAATATGCAGAAGGTTTACCGCATAAGCGATATTACGGTGGATGTGAGTATGTGGATGTGGTAGAAGACTTGGCTATCCAAAGAGCAAAAGAGCTTTTCGGTGCAGAGCACGCAAATGTTCAACCTCATTCAGGTTCGCAGGCTAATATGGCTGTTTATATGGCAGTGTTAAAACCAGGGGATACGATACTAGGTATGAGTTTAGCTCACGGCGGACATCTAACCCACGGTGCTACGGTAAATTTCTCAGGAAAAATATACAACGCTGTTTATTACGGAGTTAGAGAAAGCGATTATCTTATAGATTACGACCAGATGTACAAGCTCGCCAAAGAACACAAACCTAAGATGATAATAGGCGGAGCTTCTGCCTATCCTCGCGTTATAGACTGGGCTAAGATGAGGGAGATAGCAGATTCAGTAGGTGCTTATCTAATGGTGGATATGGCTCATTATTCTGGTCTTGTGGCGGGTGGCGTATATCCAAATCCTGTTGAAGTGGCTCATTTTGTGACATCTACCACTCATAAGACTTTAAGAGGGCCAAGAAGCGGTTTTATATTGACAAAGCAAGAATTTGCCAAAGATATAGATAAAAGTGTATTTCCTGGTATCCAAGGCGGACCTTTGATGCATGTAATAGCTGCCAAAGCTGTATGTTTCAAAGAAGCTATGAGCGATGAGTTTAAAGAGTATGCATCTCAAGTAGTAAAAAATGCTAAAGTGTTGGCTGAGGAGCTTTTAAAAGAAGGCATAAACGTATTAACCGGTGGCACAGACTCTCATATGGTATTGGTAGATCTAAGAAATTTAAACCTTACTGGAAAAGAAGCTGAAAATAGATTGGGAGAAGCTGGTATCACGGTAAACAAAAACGCTGTCCCCTTTGATCCACTACCACCTACAAAAACAAGCGGTATAAGAATAGGAACACCTGCTCTTACCACAAGAGGCATGAAAGAAGATCAAATGAGAGTTATAGCAAAAATAATATCAAAAGTACTAAAAGATTACTCAGAAGATACCATCAACAAAGCAAGAGAAGAGGTTAAGAATCTTTGCGAAGCTTTTCCGCTTTACAAAGAGTTAAAAGATGAAATTTGTGTTTGATGGACATGAATATGATTTGTCAGAGTTAGAGCTCAAAATTTTAAAATACCACAAGATAATGGGTCCAGACTATTCTAAGCTTATAGCTTACAGGTTTCACATAAGCTTACAAGAAGCTTTTGATATACATAAAAAACTTTTAAACATGGGGCTGCTTGAAAAAGTGACAGCCCCTATTGTAAATTACCATTCTAAGGATAAGAGGTTAAAATCCGTAAAGCATAGAAACCATACATACTACGACCTTTCTAGGATTGGAAAGCTTTTGCTGAGGGAATATGAAAGGCAAGTAAAAGAAATAGAGCTAGATTTAGAGTTCCCTTACAAAAGATAGTTTTTAGCTTTTAATATACTTTTACAACTCCATATTTTGAGGCAAGCTCATAAAAGCTTTTAAAATAAAAATATAAGAGATATATACCAGCACTATTCCTATCCCTACTATTGTAAGCAAAGAGCCCAAAAACATAGTTTTGCCTGCTTTTTTAAAATAAATATCTTTTGTAGCATCATATATCTTATCAAACGCTAATTTGTAATGATAAGCTACAACTATACCTAGGATATATCCTAATATAAATACCATAATTGATATAAGCAAAAAAAATGCCGTAGGACTTCCTTGAGCCTTCAAGTTTTTAGCTATCAAATATCCAACACCAAAAAATATTTCGAATATAAGAAGTCCAATAGCTAAAATAATATTTGGCATAAACCCTGCCATAAACTTTTTGTAAATTAGAGGATCTTTGGTAGCGTTGCTTAGTTCAACAATGGCTTTAGCTATAAATAGGAGTCCTGAAAAAAATCCAATTATACCTAAAAAGGGTATAACAAAAGTCGTTAGAAGTATTCCACCTATAGTTCCATATCTTTTTACACGAGATAAATCAACATTATTCATTTTCTAAATTGTCTATAACTTTAACCAAGTCTTCTGGTACTTCCATAACCGATAGCCTCGGCATTCTTACTAAGTAAAAATCTTTAAAAGCTTCATTAGACTTAATTTCAGCTAAGGTTATCTTTCTTTTTAATCTTCTTATTGGCACTACATCAAATACAAACAAACCAGAAGCATCTTGATAAGGTTCTGATACTATTTTAGCAAGACCTACTATGGCTTTTTCGTCTCCGGTATGATATATATATGCCATATCGCCTGGTTTAGCGCTTTTAATAAACTTCTGAGCCAAAGGATTTTTAACACCATCCCAAACGGTCTTGCCCTCTTTTTCAAGCATATCGTATGAATAAGCGCTTGGTTCTGTCTTCAAAAGAAAGTATTTCACAGCTCCTCCGTTACAGCTTTTATAGATTCATATAAAACATCTAAAACTTTATCCATTTCCTCAAACGTTATAGATAAAGGCATCACAAGTGTCATGTTGTTGCCAAGGGGTCTTAAGAAAACGCCTTTTGATTTAGCATATTTAGCTACTTTAAAGCCTATTCTTTCTTTTATATCGTAAGGCTCTTTTTTATTCTTTGCAAGTTCAACAGCAGCCATAAATCCAAGCTGTCTTACCTCTTTTACATGCTTTAGATTTTCAAACTCTTGCAAACGCTGTTCAAGATATTTTATCTTATCTTGCAAAAGCTCCAAAACGTTTTCTTCTTCAAAGATTTCTATATTTTTAAGAGCCACAGCGCAAGCAAGGTTGTTGCCAGTATAGGTATGACCGTGGAAAAAGTGTTTTAGCTCTTCGTATTCACCTAAAAAAGCATCGTATACAGCCTTTGTGGTAAGAGTGGCTGCCAATGGCATATACCCACCTGTTATACCTTTTCCAAGAGCCATAAAATCAGGACATATACCCTCTTGTTCTACATAAAACATACTACCAGTCCTACCAAAACCAGTGGCTACTTCGTCGGCTATAAAAAGCACCCCGTAGTGTTTGGCAATTTCATAAACACTTTTCATAAATCCTTTTGGATATACCAAAAATCCTGACGCCGCTTGCATGCCAGACTCCATCACAACGGCAGAGGTTTTATCTTTTATCTCGGATAAAAGTTTTTCTAACATATCTAAAAGCTCTTGGACGCTGTTAGTTTTTGAAAAATGGTAAGGAGAGGGTAATTTGTAGGTTTTAAAAAGAAGAGGTTTATAAGTGTCGTGAAATATTGAAACGCTACCAACGCTCACGCTTCCTATAGTATCACCGTGATAGGCTCCCTCGAAGCTTATAAAATATGGTCTATCTTCTCCTAAGTTTTTAAAATAATGATAGCTTAGCTTTATGGCTATCTCCATTGCTTCAGCCCCATCTTCTGAATAAAAAACCCTTTGAAGACAAGGCGGGGTTATGTCTACAAGCTTTTTAGATAGCAAAATAGCAGGTACATTTGAATTGCCAAGGGTGGTAGTATGTGCTACTTTGTTTAGTTGTTTTATCAAAGCCTCGTTTAACTTCGGGTGATTGTGCCCATGCACATTACACCACAAAGAAGATATAGCGTCTATGTACTTGTTTCCATATATATCGTATAGATATACTCCTTCTCCTTTTTCAAATATTATGCCCCCTTCTTCTTCGTATACTTTCATCTGAGTAAAAGGATGCCAAAAATAAGTCCTATCCGTTGATTCTAAAAACATTAAAGGTTCAATCTTCATGGGGCTTTGCCATCTTCTCCGGCCTTACATATTTGTCGAACTCCTCTTCTGTAAGTATACCAAGCTCTACTGCTGCTTGTTTTAACGATATATCTTTTTCATAAGCGGTTTTTGCTATTTTGGCAGCATTGTCATAGCCTATATATGGATTAAGAGCAGTGACAAGCATTAAAGACTCTTGAACGTAAGAGTTTATCTTTTTTAGATTTGGTTTTATACCCTTTACCATGTGATCCGCAAAGGATCTCATAGCATCTGACAAGAGTTTTGCAGAGTTTAAAAAGTTAAATATGATAACCGGATTGAATACGTTTAATTCAAAATTGCCTTGAGAATCAGCAAAACCTATGACGGCATCGTTGCCCATAACTTGTACGCAAACCATAGTCATAGCCTCTGATTGAGTGGGGTTTACTTTGCCTGGCATTATAGATGAGCCTGGCTCGTTGGCAGGAAGTATGAGCTCCCCTATACCAGCCCTAGGACCAGATCCCAACCACCTTATATCGTTTGCTATTTTCATAAGAGCGGCTGCCAGAGATTTCATAGCACCGCTTGCCATTACAAATGGATCGTGAGAGCTAAGAAATGCGAATTTATTTCTTGAAGGTTTAAAATCAATACCAGTCAACTCAGATAGCACTTCTACCATTCTCTTATCAAATCCTTTTGGAGCGTTTAAACCAGTCCCTACTGCCGTAGCACCTATACCTATTTCTTTTAACTCTGGCAACACCAACTTTATACGCTCAAGAGCGGTCTCAAGCTGATGTACATAGCCACCAAACTCCTGTCCCAGTGTCATAGGTACAGCATCTTGGAGATGCGTTCTACCTATCTTAACTATATCTTTAAATTCCTCTGCTTTTTCTTTTAAAGCATCTCTTAAATACTCTATAGCTGGTATAAGTTTGTCCTGAAGTATTTGAACCGCAGATATATGCATAGCGGTTGGAAATGTATCGTTGGAAGATTGAGACATATTGACATGGTCGTTTGGGTGAATTGGATCTTTTGAACCAAGAGGCTTTCCAGCTATTTCGGAAGCTCTATTGGCTATTACTTCGTTTACATTCATGTTGCTTTGGGTACCAGACCCAGTTTGCCAAACTTTCAATGGAAAATGCGCGTCCAATTTACCCTCTAAGATTTCATCCGCCACTTTTACTATCAAATCTTTTCTATAATCATCCAGTTTCCCGAGTTCATTGTTTACTATGGCAGCTGCTTTTTTGATAAGGGCTAAAGCTCTTATAACTTCTATCGGCATTAAATCGTTTGATATGTTGAAATACATCAATGACCTTTGAGTTTGAGCACCCCAATACTTATCGGAAGGCACTTTTACTTCACCCATGGTATCTTTTTCAATCCTATACTCCATTGTCGCACTCCTAACAAGTTTTTATAATATTATATATCAAAAGCTGAATATACAAGAGAGCATAAAATATAATATATATCATATTGCATACGGTAAGTAAACATGCTATAATATATAACCTAAGCGAGTGTAGCTCAATGGTAGAGCACCACGTTGCCAACGTGGTTGTTGCGGGTTCGAGTCCCGTCACTCGCTCCATTAAAATTTTATGAAAAAATATATACTGACGGCTTTTGGAAAAGATAAACCAGGCATAGTAGCTTCTATAACAGAAATACTATATAAAAAAGGTGCCAACATAGAAGATTCTTCTATGAGTAGATTATCTGGTCAATTCGTTATAATGCTTCTTTTTACTTCAGAAAACCCAATTTCTAAAGAAGATTTTAGGCTTGAGAATATAGAAGTATATATAAATCAAGTAGAAGACGAAGATATATCAAAAGGATCTACTTGCAATGTAATAATATCCATATATGGTGCAGACAAAGCAGGTATAGTTTATAAAGTCTCTGAGCTTTTAGCATCAAAAAATATAAATATAACAGATCTAAGAACTCATAAACTAAAAGACATTTATATTATGCTGATGGAAGTTGAACTTCAGGATGTAAGTCTATCTTCTTTAGAAAAGTCTTTGAAAGAACTATCGAAAGAACTAAATGTGGATATATCTTTGCAGGAGGTTTGCAAAGAAGTCCTTTGATATACGAGATTCTTGTCTATCCAAACCCTATTTTAAAAGAAAAGTCTAATGATGTAGATAGAATTGATGATAATATTATAAAACATATAGAGAACCTAAAAGAAACGATGTATTCAAAAGATTTTTGCACTGGCATAGCCTCTTCTCAGGTAGGCATTTTAAAAAATATAATAGTGATGGACGCTTCTAGGTTTAGAAAACCGCCAAAAACTCATCATGGGCTTTTAACACTTATAAACCCAACTATCATAAAAGCTGAAGACAGTATAATTTTTAGAGAAGGCTGTCTTAGTATACCAGAATACACAGCAAATATACAAAGATATAAATATCTTACGATAAAAGCTCTAGACGAAAAAGAAAATGAGATAATATTAGATTTAGAGGGCCCAGAAGCGGTACTCTTTCAGCATGAGCTAGACCATTTGAATGGTATTTTGTTTCTTGATAGGCTAACTTCCCTTGACAATCTTTTTAAAAGGAAAACTTAAGTGGTATATTCAGCGTTTATTCTTATATACTCATATCCTAGATCAGAAAATCTATAGCTAAAACTTTCTTTACCTTCTTTCAAATCTAATACTATATCTATTTCTTGAGATTCTCTCATTTTTTCGCTCAAGTGTTTTTTGTTAAAATGAAGAGGCCCTTTATCGTACACTTTTACACCCATTATAGTAAGGCTAAGTTTCAAAGGATCTATAGGAAAAGCAGTAGAACCAGCCGCTGCCAATATACGACCCCAATTTGGATCTGCTCCAAACATAGCGGTTTTTACAAGGTTTGAGGTAGCTATGGCGTTTGCTATGACTTTTGCTTTGGTTTTTATGCTAGCGTGTTTTACCTCTATATTTATAAGTTTTGTAGCTCCTTCGCCATCTTTTACTATCATGTCGGATACTTCTTTGCAAACTTTGTATACGCAATTGTAAACATCATTAGAATACTCAAAATCTCCGTAGGATATAACACCAAAAGAATCGTTGGTACTTTGGCATCCATCTACATCTATAGAGTTAAATGTATTTTCTAAAATCTTATCAAAATCCTTTCTTGGCATAAGTTTTGAGTTTGTAAAACAAAAAGAAAGCATCGTAGCCATATCAGGATGAATCATGCCAGCTCCCTTGCCAAAACAAAAAGCTTCATAGTTATCTTTTTTGCAAAAAGCGTACTTTGGAAATCTGTCTGTAGTAGATATAGTTTTTGCTGCCATTTCAAGATCTAAAACCTCAAGATGATTTATAGCGTATTCAATACCCTCTAATACATTTATTATTGGAAGTGGTTTTCCTATAATGCCAGTTGAAAATACAAGGACCTCTTCTTTTGGAATATCAAAAAGGCTTGCCACCTTCTCTCCCATCATCTTGGCATGCTCATAACCTTCTATACCAGTACCACAGTTGGCGTTTCCACTGTTTATCACCAAAGCGCTTACTCTACCATTCGATATTTCAAGCATGTTTTTAGAATATATCACCGGGGCAGCGGCAAAGTGATTTGTGGTAAAAACAAAGTGAGCTTCACAAGAAAATGGAAGCTTTATAACAAGCAAATCTTCTTTGCCAGATTCTTTTATCCCAGCTTTTGCAACACCCATCAAAACGTTGTTCATAGGCTACACCTCTTTTTTCTGATGCTCTTTTAATATTATATTCAAAGGAGCGTAGTTTATGTTTAGCTTTTCTCTTAACTTTTTCTCAAAAAATCTAAGATAGTCTTCTCGCCAAAAATCTTTGTTGTTGGTATGAAGTACAATAGTAGGTGGTCTTGATGAAAAAACAGCGTAATAAACTTTTATGGGTTTTGTAGAGTTTTGAGGATACTCTTCTAAAATCTTTTCAACAGTTCTATTGACGAAAGATGTCTTTATAGACCTTGTGTATTCGCTATATATATCTACGGCTTTTTGCAGTATGCTAAATATGTTTGTGCCCTCTTTGGCAGATACGTAAACCCTTGGGGCAAAATATACAAACTCCAACTTTTTATCCACGTGTTTTTTTAGAGCTTCCAGGTCTTTTATCAAATCTATTTTGTTTAATACTACTATAAGACCTTTGCCTTTTCTGTTCACAAGACTTGCGAGCCTCATATCTTGTCTTGATATTCCTTCTGTAGCGTCTATTACAAGAGCGCATACGTCTGATTTTTCTATAGCCTCTAAGCTTCTATTTACAGCAAAAAACTCTACTCCATACTCTATGTTTGGAGCTCTTCTTATACCTGCTGTATCAACCAATATAAAATCTTTACCTTCATAACTAAACTCCACATCTACTGCATCCCTTGTAGTCCCAGCTATGTTTGAGACTATAACCCTATCTTGCTTTAGCATAGCGTTTAACAAAGATGATTTACCGCTGTTTGGTTTTCCTATAAGGCTTAGTCTTATAAAATCAGATTTTTCTTCTATTTCTTCAGTAGATGGTAAATCTTTTGTTACCTCTTCCAAAAGCTCAAAAACTCCGGTCCCATGGGTAGCTGAAATCTCAAATACGTTGTCAAACCCAAGCTCGTAAAACTCTGAAGCGCTGGCTTTTTTACTGTCTGTTTTGTTTACTACCACGTAAACTTTTTCTTTGTAAGGGTAAAGAAGCTTTGCTATGTCCTTGTCTTCTGGCATAAGCCCAGTTTTGCCATCTACCACAAATACTATTTTATAAGCTTCTTTGTAAAGTTTAAGCACTTTATCCCTTATAGCTTGAGATATCTCTTCTTTAGAATCGGTGAGACCGCCAGTATCTACTATTTTAAATACCTTGTCTTGAAAAGTCGCTTTAGATTCTATAACATCTCTTGTAATGCCAGGTATATTTTCTACTATGGATACCCTTCTTTTTAGAATCTTGTTAAACAGCGTAGATTTACCTACGTTTGCTCTTCCAGTGATTACTATTTTTTCCATATATTGATTATCTCATAAAAAGCCTTTCAAACATTAAAGACTTTAAAATGTTATTTTCATCGTATTTGGCTTTTAAAGATGTCAAAGCTTTTATTTGGTCGTTGTATATGTATTGAAATACGTCTTTAGGAAGCCTAGAGTCTTTTGCCATATATATAAGTCCATTATAACGCATTATTATCTCATCAAACTTATGAAGCATCTTTAATACATCGTCTTTCACGGGAAAGTCAAGCGCTAGCGTAAAACCTTCTTTTACAAAAGAAAATACCCTATCTGGAGCGTTTTTTAACCTTTTTAACACCACCAGATATGGATAAATCTTATGAGATTTTATAACATCAAACACCTCTAAAGATGCCTCTTTTGGCCCTACAAACTGATACTGCAAAAAACCTCTTCTACCGTAAAGTCTGTTCCAATTTTTAATGTTATCAAGGGGAAAGAAAAAATCAAAATAATGCACCAAAGACTCATCTTTTGGCATCTTGTTAAAATAATAAATATTGTAAGCCCTCATATCTAAATCGTTTACAGCAAAATTTGGCATAACAAGTGGTATATCTATTGTTTTTTTCTCTTTAAAAGCCTTAAAACGAAGTTTTAAATCAAGGGGAAGCTCTTCGTAATAAGCGTAATCTCCAAACATCACTAAGGCATTTTCTGTAAAAGCGTCTATCCAGCATACGGAAAACTCATAATCTTTATCAAACCTTTCCAATGTGTCAATGGCATTTTCTATACCCTTTGTAGGTATTATGTTTTGTTTTATGTAAGGGCTTCCTTTTGTTATTTTTAACTTTGCTTTTGTTATAATTCCTAAAAGTCCCATAGACCCAATTGTTCCAAAAAACAAATCATTATTTTCGTCTTTAGAACATTTATATAGACCTTTTGGTGTTAATATCTCAAGGCTTTGTATAAAATCTCCAAAAGCACCTCTTGAGCTTTTGCCATGTATATCGTTTGCTATAGCACCCCCTACACTTACAAAAGATGTACCAGGAACCACAGGTAACGTATAGCCTTTTGGCATTAAGAGTTTTAATATCTTTTGAAGCTGAACACCGCCTTGAACTTCTATATATTCTTTTTCTAAATCTATATCTATAAAAAGATTTAAACCAGTAGAATCGTAAACATTTTTATAAAGGGCTTCATCACCATAGCTTCTGCCGTAGGCTCTTGGTATAAAGCTTTTAGAAAAATCTATTTTATCTAAGATACTTGCTTCTATGCAGGGAAACCTACCCCATCCGCAAATAATATTAGGATTTTTTGATGTATTCATCAAGTGGTTTGGTTTGTTCTATGAGCATAATGGGAATACCGTCTTCTATTATATAAACAAGTTTGCAAGCCCCACATATTAAAATATTTTTATCTTTGTTGTAAACAAGCTCGCCCTTACATTTAGGGCAAGCCAAAATATCTAAAAGCTCTTTATCTATCATAAGCTTAGGCTTTTTATCCTTTCAGCAGCCTCTTTTAATCTATTGGTGTCCACTGTAAGAGATATTCTAAAGTATCCTTCACCAGCTTCACCAAAACCGCTACCAGGTGTTACCACTATAGCTAGTTTATCTAATAAAAGCTCAGCGAAACTAGCGGATGTATAGCCTTTGGGTACTTTTATCCAAAGATAGAATGTGGCATCAGATTCAAACACATCGAGGTTTATAGATTTGAGAGCTTGTGTCATGACTATTCTTCTTTCTTTATATATATCTCTTAAATTTTGCACTATACTATCGTCCAAACTAAGGGCTTTTATACCGGCTTCTTGTATAGCTTGAAACTGTCCAGAGTCAACGTTTGTTTTAACTTTACCAAGACCAGCTATAAGCTTTTCGTTGCCCACCGCCATTCCGATACGCCAGCCTGTCATATTGTAGGTCTTTGATAAAGAATGAAACTCAATAGCCACATCTTTAGCACCCTCAAATTCCATGATAGAGCGAGGCGGTTCTGATATGTATATTTCAGAGTAAGCCAAATCAGAGGCTATTATGATACCGTACTTATGGGCAAAGTCTATGAGCTTTTTATAAAATGAATCTGGGGCTTTTGCTGAAGTTGGGTTGTTTGGATAGTTTACCCATATAATCTTTGCTTTTTGCAAAACGTTTTGAGGTATCGAATCAATATCTGGCAAAAATCCATTTTCTTCTTTCAAAGGAAGCATATATGGGGTACCACCAGCAAATATGGTAGATATTTTGTATACTGGATAACCAGGGTCTGGACAAAGTACGTAATCCCCAGGGTTAACAAAGGCAAGCGGAAAATGTGCTATTCCTTCTTTAGAACCTATAAGAGTTACCACTTCTTTATCAGGGTCAAGCGTTACACCAAAGCGCCTTTTATACCAATCTGAAACTGCTTTTCTAAAAGAGTACATGCCCTCATAAGAAGGGTATCTATGGTGCTCTGGCTTTTCTAAAGCAAGCTTGCCAGCTTCTACTATAGGGCTTGGTGTGGGAAGGTCTGGGTCACCTATGCCCAAGTCTATTATATCTGCTCCTTGAGCAGCCTTTTCTCTTTTCTTCTTGTCAATCGCCGCAAACAAATAAGGTGGCAAAACCTTAAGTCTTTCAGAAAACTCGAATTCCATATCAATATTATAAAATATTTTTGAAAATTTTTATTAGAAATAAGCTACCTAAAAAATTCATCTATTTTACTATCTACAAATTCTTTAAACTCTCTTTTAAATCTATCTTTACTAA
>JAGDWZ010000042.1 GCA_023269915.1 Hydrogenobaculum sp.
CCATCAGTACATTTAAATTTAGCCTTTCAAAGATGTTTTTGTAGGCTTTTACCATGATATCGTAAGATTTCTTAGCGCTCTCTTCGTCCGTATCAAAGGAGTAAGCGTCTTTCATTATAAACTCTCTTCCTCTTATAAGCCCATAACGAGGTCTTTTTTCATCTCTAAACTTTGTATGTATTTGATATAGATTAAGAGGAAGCTGCTTATAAGACCTTACTGTCCTTCTTACCAAATCTGTTATCTCTTCTTCGTGCGTTGGTCCAAGACAATAATCCCTTTCGTTTCTATCTTTTAGCTTAAACAGTTCGTTGCCGTAATAATCCCATCTTCCAGTCTCTTTCCAAAGCTCTGCGGGATTTAAAATAGTAAGTAGAAGTTCCTGGGCCCCTGCTTTGTCCATCTCATCTCTTACTATATCTTGAATCTTTTTTAACACTCTAAAAGCTATAGGAGTAAGCTCATATATACCAGAGGCCACTTGCTTTATAAAGCCTGCTTTGGTAAGGTATCTGTGAGAAGCCGCTTCTGTTTCAGAGGGTTCTTCTTTAGTAGTGTATAAAAAGTATCTACTCCATCTCATCTAATTATTATATCTTAAAAGCCAAATACAAAATAGGATAATTTATATGGGGATGGAGGGACTTGAACCCTCACGGGATTGCTCCCTGCGGATTTTAAGTCCGCTGCGTCTGCCATTTCGCCACATCCCCAACAATAGATTAATATTATATCACAACTTTAATATGACAAGGGGTTTTAAGCTTTTAACTCTCTTAAAACATACTCTATCATATCTATTCTAAAGTCTTGCTTATAATATGTGAGGATTATATCCTTTAATTCTTTTACAAGAGCTTCTCTTTCATCACCATGGGATAAGTAATAATCTATTTTCTTTATGGCATCTTCTATATTTGTATAAGTAATCTCTTTGTAATGATTTGGAAACAGTATCTCGGCTTCTTCTTTTCTATCTACTATGGGAAGACTACCAAACAATGGTGAGCCAAAAGCCATATCGTGTATTGTGCTAAAACCTTGAGAGTGTATGTAAAATGTAATCTTAGAAGCAGATATCACATGTTTTAGCCTTGAGTACGGGATACTAATAAGCTCTGTGGTAAGCATCTTATCTTTGTATCTTTCTTTTAAAAGCCTAGGGTAAAGAGCCCTTACGTAAGACATTACAGAGCTTGATACATTAAAAAACTCTTCGTTAAAAAAGTCATCTTTTATACAGGGTATATTTACACATTTTCTTATATCAGACACATCTGCTTGGTAGCACTCTATATAGTCTTTATATTTTTGGTAAGCCTCTTCGTTTGGCTGGTGCATAGACCCAGGAAAAACTATATCAAAAAGCTTTTCTTCGCTTGGTATATCAATATCGTCTGTAGAAGGGTTTAGACTGCTCATTATAAAACCATTGGATGTCCACCAATAGGCTTTTATACCAAAAGCCCTAAAACAATCCGCTAAAAATTTATCATGATATATGATGGCAAATTTGTGTTTGTATTTTTTTAGTATTCCTAAGCCCTCTTTTGTTAGACTATACCTATTTACATTTGGAAAATCCACTTTTAGAGCTATTATTGGAAAATCAAACTCCCTAAACCAAAAATCTCTTGGTTTCATATCCCAGGTGTTTTCATCTCTCATAAAAAGCAAATCCCCGTAAAAGCCAAAAAAAGCAAAATCTGGCGAAAACTCCTTTATCTCTTTTTTTAGTTTGCTTAGATTCATTGGTATGTCTTTTCTTACTATTCCTACGGTATAGCCTTTTGATGCAAAAAGCTCTGGATAGTTTGATATGAGTTCCCAGTGGTCTGTGATAAGGACCTTACCCTTTGGACCTTCGCTGTAGATTTCAATATACGGTTCATCGTGAGTAGAGATAGAAGTTTTATGAAATGTAAAAACAGATTTTTCATACATATGCCATTTTGAAAAGTCTATACTTCTATCGGTGTTTTCTTTTTCTATAGGAAATGAGCTTACGTATATATATGTACCGTATTTGGCTTTTAACTTATAAAAATTTTCATGTTCAAACAACGACAGATAAATATTGTTTCCCAAATTTAAGATATTTGATAAAAACTCACCAAAATACTCTTTTGGATAGGATAGCTCTGAAGAGCGATATAAAAATGCATCTTTTCCAACATCTTTCATCATCTTTATCAAAGCGTTTTCACTTACATAGGTTTTGATAGAGTCGTTGTATCTTCCCAAAGCTTTTAATATGCTTTCTTTGTTTGGAGCCCCTATTAGCATATGCTTTTCTTTAAAAGATTTTAATACACTTGTATCTTCTAAAAGCCTTATATCAGGTATTAACACAACATCAACTTCTTTTAGTATCTCTTCCAAGCTTCTCTCGTCGTATTTGATGCCAAAAAGCACAAAACCTATTTGTTTTAAATTGTTATCATCTTCTACGCTCACAACTTCATATCCAAGATGATTTAGAATGTGAGATACCTCTCCGTTGCAAGCTTTGTAAACAAGGACTTTACCCTTTAGATTTGAGGCTTTTAGGATATAAGCTATATCTATATTGTGAAGCTTACCGAGCAAACTCATTGCCATTTGATTTTTATAAAAGCTAAAAAACCCAGCTATCCCCCACATCGCCATATCTTTGTCTACATAAAACTCTTCTTTGTCTAAAAATACGCTTTTACAAGTATTGCATTCTTTATACTCTTTGGAGTTTTCGATATCTAACATAGTAAATGTGGTATTTGTATTGCAAAATTTGCACACACCTTCACCTACAAGTGCTTTGTTTGCTTTTGCTATAGCATCTTCTATGTACTGATTTTTTATACTATCTATTTGAAGGCAAGGATTTATAGAAAGTCCCTTTGCCCTACCTTCTACACAAACACCATCCCCCACTCTCATACAAGGACTAGAACAAAGCGTCCCTACATATGGAATTTTTAAAAGCTTTACAAAAGATTTCTCGCCAAAGACCTTTTCATCAAACCCGCCTACTATAAAAACACAAGGGATTTTATTTAGATGACAAAGAAAAGAAACGGCTGGATGAGTGGTGATTACAACTTTTGCTTTTTCTAAAGCCTCTACAATTTTTTTAACCGTACTTTTTCCAAAAATATCTTTTGGAACTGTTATCGTTTTATCTATATTTGAAGCATCTTTAATCTCTCCTTTGTAAAAGTCTTCTGAGTTTATGAAGATTGTATCTTTGCCCTGGTTTTTGATAAAGGGTTTTATATCATCGGCTTTTACATCAAAAAATCTTTCAAAATAATCTATCCTATTAGATGTATCAAAATCAAAAGACGATATATCTTCCTGAAACAGCGTATAAAACCCCTCATATTCTATAATACTCTCTAAAGATGGTGCTTCTTTTAAAAGCTCAATACCAAAAAGCTCGAAAATATGCTTGTTTGAAAAAGCAAATACTTTTAAAGAAGAGTTTTTCTCTATAGCTTTTAAAACAGGTATTAGGCAAAAACTGCTAAAAGCATCCAAATCAACCATCACCAACACATTTTTAGGGCTTTTAAGAGAATAAGAGACGTTAAGATGCCTAATGTGAGATTTTCTAATAGAGTAAAGTCTAACGTCGTCATAAGCCTCAAACAAAGCCTTTGCGAGGGAATCTGGTACCAAAAACGGCTTATCTGGTATTTTAATCAACTCCTCCTTGTACTCTATTTCCGTTGCATTTATTTTTAAAGCTTTCATGAAAAATATTATAAGGGATTTAAAGGCTTTTGATAAAAGCTTCTAAACTAAGAGAAGGTTGTGGATTTAATTTATGCAAATCTGATT
>JAGDWZ010000024.1:0-26807 GCA_023269915.1 Hydrogenobaculum sp.
ATGGTAAAAGCCTACAAAAACATCTTTGAAAGGCTAAATTTAAATGTACTGATGGTAAAAGCAGATGTTGGTCAAATAGGTGGTAAAAGTTCTCATGAGTTTGTGGCTATTACAAAGTACGGCGAGGCTTTGGTAGCTTACTGTGAAAAATGTGGATATGCTGCTAATACAGAGATAGTAGAACTTAAAAAACCAAACAATGAAAAAGAAGCACCACTACCAATAGAAGAAGTTTATACTCCAAATGTAAAGACTATTGAAGAGCTTTCTTCTTTTCTAAAGGTTGGCAAAGACAAGATAATAAAATCTGTGCTTTATATAAAACAAGGAAAACCTGTGATGGTTTTAATAAGAGGGGATAAAAAGATAGACGAAAAGAAGTTAGAAAGACTTTTTGGTACAGATGAGTTTAGGTTGGCAGAAGACGAAGAAGTCTTAAGGCTTTTAAACACAGAAAAAGGTTTTATAGGACCTTTTATAGGAGGCAAAGATATAGAGCTTATAGTGGACAACTCTTTGTACAACGCTTCTAACATGGTGGTAGCTTTTAACAAGCCCGATTATCATTATAAAAACGCAAATATAGACTTTGACAACTTTGTGGATGTGGCAGAAGTCCAAGAAAACGATCCGTGTCCAGAGTGTGGAAATCCTTTGAAAGTAGCCCAAGGCTTGGAGCTCGGTCATACATTTTTACTTGGAACTAGGTATTCTCTGCCTATGAAGGCTTATTTTACAGATAAAGATGGTGTAGAAAAGCCTATTGTGATGGGATGCTATGGCATAGGTATATCAAGGCTTATTGCTGCTATAGTAGAACAATACCACGATGAAAAGGGTATAAAATGGCCTTTGTCTGTTGCTCCTTTTCAAGTGCTTATCACATGTGTAAACACAGCCGATGAGCTTCAGTACAATGTTTCAGAAAATCTTTATAAAAGCTTAATACAAGCCGACGTAGAAGTTCTTTTTGACGATAGAGATGTTTCTCCTGGAGTAAAATTTAACGACGCAGATTTAATAGGTATACCCTATAGGATAGTAGTAGGTAAGAAGATAAAAGATGGTATTGTAGAAGTAGTAGATAGGCATACGTTAAAGGCCGTTGATGTACAGATAGATAATGTTTTAGATTATATGAAGGACTTGTTAAATGTAAATGGTAGGTGATATATACGCCGTAGGCCTTAACTATAAAACGGCTCCAGTGGAGCTTAGAGAAAAGCTTAGTTGCAATATCTCTGATTTGGATTCAATCTTGCAACTGTTAAAGACTTCTGCAGATGGCGTTAAGGGGTTTATGCTTTTATCCACTTGCAATAGGCTTGAGTTTTACGCCTATGCTTCTGATGAAAAATACGTGTTGGACGCTTTTAAAAGATATCTAGATATAAAAAATCAGCACTTTGATAAGACTCATTTTTTCTTAAAAGCTGGGAAAGAAGCCACTATACATATATTCAAAGTAGCTTCTGGTCTTGATTCTATGGTGATAGGAGAGCCCCAAATAGTAGCTCAGTTTAAGGAGGCATTTTTTAAAGCAAAAAGTTTAGGAACTACCGACAAAGTGATTAATAGGCTTTGCCAAAATGCTCTTCACGCTTCTAAAAGAGTAAGATATGAGACTGGTATAAGCAAAAGTGCAGTGTCTGTGAGCTATGCGGCAGTGGAACTTGCAAAGCGTATATTTGGTGAACTAAAAAATCACAAAGTGCTTTTAATAGGGGCTGGTGAGATGGGAGAGTTAGCTGCAAAATACCTTCAGCGCTCAGGTGCTAGCATATATATATCAAACAGAACTTACGAAAGGGCTATAGCCTTGGCAGAACACATAAGAGCAAATGTGATAAGGTTTGAGGAGATAGAGCAGTTTTTATACGAGTTTGACGTAGTTTTAGTATCCACCGGTGCGCAAGGGTATGTGCTAACAAAGGATGTTGTGGCAAAATCCATGAAAAAAAGACACTACAAACCTATATTTTTAATAGATATATCAGTGCCAAGGAATATAGAGCCTTCTTGTGCTGATTTGGATAGCGTATTTTTGTACAACATAGATGATTTAAAAGAAGTGGTGGAAAACAACTTATCTAACAGGTTTCAAGAGGCTAAAAAGGGTGAATTTATAATACTGGACGAAGCTGATAAATTTTATAAATGGCTTGAAAATCTTGAATTAGAGCCTATAATTATAAATATGTTAGATTATACTAAAAATGGATCAAAGGATTGTAAAAAAATAGTACATAGAGCTATAAAGTTGATAAGAGAAAATAAAGAGTATACACCCTTAGTGTTTGAGCTTTTAGGAATAAAATTAAATGAAAAGGAGATAGATTATGGATTTGTTGAACGATAAAACGTTTCCGGTATCCATCACTGAACTAATGGAATTAGATTCGGAAAACTCTATAAAAGCATATATAATGATAAAAGCAGAACCAAAAGAGATACCATCTATTATGATAGCGCTTTCTACTTTTGATGGGATAAGAACAGCAGACGTGGTAACAGGTCCTTACGATATTATAGTTTTTGCTGAGCTTAAGAACCAAGACGAGTTAGGTAGATTGGTGATTACTAAGATTCATACGTTAGAGGGAGTGAAAGAGGCAATTACCTGCGTAGTAGTTAGAATATAATAAAATTTTAATGGAAATAGAGCTTTTTGATGTAAAAGATATAGACGAAGTGTCCAAGCTTTATCTTAAAAGCTATAAAAATTTAAAAGAATATTCTTATACACATGAAGAGGATGTTAAAGTCTATATAAATTGGCTTTTAAGAAGAGACGTTGCTGGTCTTTTTGTAGTTAAAGACAACAATAAGATAGTGGGTTTTATGGCTGTAGACGGTAACTGGTACAGCAAAAAATACAACAAGGTGGTAGGGGCAATACACGAGCTTTTTGTAGACCCAGATTACTTTGGAAAGGGTATAGGCTCAAAGTTGATTGAAAAGGCTATAGAATATTTTAAACAAAGGAACTTAAACCTCATAGAGCTTTGGGTAGGGGATAAAAATGAAAGAGCTATGAAGTTTTACGAAAAGTTTGGATTTAGAAAAGATGGCCAATACAATTTTTGGGTTAGGATGGTAAAAGATATTTGATAGTATTTTTAGTAGAAGATATAAAAGCTACTACGTCTGTGGCTTTGTTTCATGCTTTGGCAAAGAAAAAAATAGAATGTATAGTTATAACAGAGCCTTCTGATACGTGCATTAGTCTTGGATATTTTGACAATGCAAACCGTTTTTTAGATTTTAACTACTGTAAAATCCACAATATACCTATCATAAGAAGATATACCGGTGGCGGAACCGTGCTTCTTCATAAGGATCAGATTTTTTATCAATTTGTATTTTCTAAAAGCAACAAAACTATCCCCTTTAAGATGGAAAATGTGTACAAGTATTTTTCTAATATAGTAATAGATGTGTATAAAAACCTTGGTATAAACGTCTCTTACAAGCCAATAGCGGATATAGTCCTAAACGATAAGAAAATATCTGGACAAGGTGCTGGTGATATAGAAAATATGCTTGTGTTTGTGGGAAATATTTTGATGGATTTTGATTTTGATACTATGGCAAATGTTGTATCTTATATAAAAGATAAGGAAAGTTTTAAGAATATGTTAAGAGAACATATAACAACAATCAGAAAAGAAGGTCTAAATATTGGTAAAAACGATATAATAAAGGCTTTTTTAGATGTACTGAAGAAAAAGTTTGATAAATTAGAAACAATTCCTTTACCAAACGAGATTTTAGAGCTTACTAAAGAGATAGAAAAAGAGCTTACTTCTTGGGATGTTATAACAGAGGATACCGGAAAAAAACACGAAGCTTTTAAAATAAAGGAAGATTATTTCATAGACCCAATTACACTTAGAAAAATAGATTTATGATGTATGATCATATTAGTAATTTAATATTTATTTTAAAGTATTAAGATTTTATATAGAAAAATTTAAATCTATAAGTATATTAGAATAAACACCTTGAAGGAGGTAATAGTATGGAAACCATGGTAGAATTTACATTGACAGATAGAGCTATAAAGGCCATTAAAAAGCTGGCAGCTAAAAAACAGCTTACAAACCCAGTTTTTAGAGTAAGCCTTATAGAGGAAGGATGTGCAGGGTATAAATATTATACCGAATTTGATAACGCTATAAAAGATAGCGACATAATAATAGATTACGGTGATTTTAAGCTTGCCATAGACAAATACTCTTATGAGTATCTAAAGGGTACGGAGTTAGACTACATAGAAAATCTTATGAAAGCTAACAACTTTATATTCAACAATCCAAACATAAAGCAAAGCTGTAAATGCGGTTCTTCTTTTAATTTTAGATAATCCTTGATTTTTTATATAGATTTTGATATAATAAATATTCTCATGGGGTGTAGCTCAACTGGCAGAGCATCGGATTTTGGATCCGAGGGTTCCTGGTTCGAATCCAGGCACCCCAGCTTCCACTTTTATGTTTAGGAGGATGTAGCTCAGTTGGCAGAGCGAGGGATTGTGGATCCCTATGTCGCGGGTTCGACCCCCGTCATCCTCCCTTAAAGCTTTATGAATAATACTATTGTAGCTCCTGCAACTCCTATGTTAAAATCGGCTATCTCTGTTGTAAGATTATCAGGTCCAAACTGTCTTGATATTGCAAGCAGATTTTTACACCTTGAAAACCCAAAACCAAGATACGCTTATCATAGAGCTTTTTATATAAAAGATAACATGTTAGATGATGTTGTGGCCATATATTATAAAACTCCATATTCTTACACCGGTGAAGATATGCTTGAAATTTTCTTCCATGGAAATCCACTTATTGTAGAGAAAGCTGTTGAAGCTCTTGTGGAGTATGGATGCTCTTTTGCGTCGCCTGGGGAGTTTACAAAAAGAGCTTTTCTAAATGGTAAAATGACCCTTGATGAAGCTTCTAGTGTTGAGCTTTTGATAAACGCCACTACGGAAAAAGCTATCGAAAACGCTTTGGGCATATTAAAAGGTAAATTTTCTAATTTTATTGAGGAGTTGAGAAAAGATTTTATAAAAATAATAGCAAATATAGAAGCAGATATCGAGTTTGGATATGAGGATATAGAGCCTCTTAATATAGATGAGATAAAAAAAGAATTAGAAGACCTTGCAAAAAGACTAGAAAGTTTTTATAGCAAACTAAGAGAGCAATCTTTCTTATACGATGGTATCAAGATAGCTATTGTAGGTAAACCAAATGTTGGAAAATCTTCTTTGTTTAATGCACTTTTACAAAAAAGAAGGTCTATAGTGTCTGACATACCAGGTACTACGAGGGATTATGTAGAAGATAGGCTAGAGCTAAACGGCTTTCCAGTAAAACTTATTGACACTGCTGGGATTAGAAAGACTGATGACCCAATAGAAAAAGAAGGTATAGATATAGCTTTAGAGCATATGAAGGAGGCTCATGTGGTACTTTTCGTAGTGGATGGGTCTAATGAGTTGGACGAAGAGGATTATTTTATATACGATATTGTTAAAAGCCTAAATACGTTTGTGGTATTAAACAAGAGTGATTTGGGTATAAATACTAAAACCCTTGATTTTTTTAAAAATGATGCTATAATTATTTCTATAAGAAATCAAGAAAATTTGGAATGCTTGAAAAACAAAATTTTAAATATGATGGATTTAGCTGAAGATGGCATTTATGTTTCAAAAAGAAATAGGTTTTTGATAGCTAAAGCTTTAGGTTCTTTAAGAGAAGCTGCTTTGCAAGATAAAACAGAAATTATGATGCTTTATATAAGGGAGGCTTTAGATTACCTTGAGGAAATTCTTGGACTTATCACAGATGAAAATGTTTTGGATGAGATATTTTCTACATTTTGCATTGGAAAATGATTTTTCAAATGATTTTTCAATAGGCCATAAGCGGGCGCTGGAAGGCCATAAAACCCGCTATACAAATACCAGCGTTTAATTAGGTGGGATTGATTATGGAACAAGAAATTACGACTAAAGAAACCAACAAAGAACTATCGCTAGAAGATCTTAAAAAAATGACAATGTCCGAGTTGCAAAAACTCGGTAAAGAGTTTGACTTAAAAAGGATTACAGGTATAAGGAAAGAAGAGCTTATAGAAGATATATTGGAAGCTTACGGCAAAACAAAAGGCTTGAGGTTTGTAAGGGGCGTATTAGAGGTGCTGCAAGATGGGTATGGGTTTTTAAGAAGCCCTTCCAACAACTACATGCCAAATCCAGACGATATATACGTATCTCCTTCTCAGATAAAAAAACTCTATTTAAGAACTGGAGATACCATCATAGGGTTTTCAAGACCGCCAAAGGACAACGAAAAGTATTACGCACTGATAAAAATTGAAGCGGTAAATGGCTTGCCTATAGGCTCTTTGGAACTAAGAAGTAGGCCGTCTTTTGATAAGCTTGTGCCTTATCATCCTACTGAGCGCCTTAATATAGAATACGACCCGTCTGATTATGCAACGAGGGTGTTGAGTCTTGTAAGTCCTATAGGTAAAGGTCAAAGAGGGCTTATTGTAGCACCGCCGAAAGCTGGTAAAACTGTTATTCTTCAGCGTCTGTCAAAAGCTATTCTTACCAACCATCCAGAGGTATACTTAATCATACTTCTAATAGATGAAAGACCAGAGGAAGTTACCGAAATGAGGCGTATAGTAATGTCAAATGCCGATAAAGCTGACCATGAGCCAGAGGTGATAGCTTCTACTTTTGATGAACCCCCAGAAAGACACATGCAAGTAGCTGAGCTTGTTATAGAAAAAGCCAAAAGACTTGTTGAACTTGGAAACGATGTAGTTATACTACTTGATTCTATGACGAGATTTGCTAGAGCCTCAAATGCTGTTACACCACCTACTGGTAGAGTGTTGTCTGGTGGTATAGAGGCTACGGCTTTACAAAGGCCTAAAAAGTTCTTTGGAGCAGCTAGGAATATAGAAGACGGTGGAAGTCTTACCATTATAGCTACAGCTTTGATAGAAACGGGTTCTCGTATGGATGACGTTATATACGAAGAGTTTAAAGGCACTGGTAATATGGAGGTTCACCTTGATAGAAGACTCACCGAAAAGCGTATATTCCCAGCTATCAATATAAGCAAATCTGGTACGAGAAAAGAAGAGCTTTTACTTTCAGAGTGGGAGCTTCAGCGTATATGGGTTCTTAGAAAATTTTTCTCTTCTATGGACGATGTAGAAGCTATGGAATTTTTGCTTGATAAGCTTAAAAAGTTTAAAACAAACCAAGAATTTTTAAAAGCGATGAACGCTTAAAGGATATTTGATGAAAACAAGAGACGATATAAGAAACGTAGCAATTATAGCACACGTGGACCACGGTAAAACTACCTTGGTAGACGCACTTCTAAAGCAAAGTGGCACCTTTAGACAAAACGAAGAGGTACAAGAAAGGGTTTTAGACAGTAATGCCCTTGAAAGAGAAAGAGGTATTACGATTTTAGCAAAAAATACCTCTGTAAATTATAAAGGTATCAAAATAAACATAGTGGATACACCGGGACACGCCGATTTTGGTGGGGAAGTAGAGCGCGTCCTAAATATGGTGGATGGTGTTATACTGCTTGTGGATGCTGCAGAAGGACCTCTACCTCAAACAAGGTTTGTGCTGAGGAAAGCCTTAGAAGCAAAGCTAACTCCTATAGTGGTTATAAACAAAATAGACAGGCAAGATGCAAGACCGCAAGAGGTCCTAAACGAAATATACGACCTTTTTATAGATTTGGATGCCACCGAAGAACAGCTTGAATTTCCGGTATTATATGCGGTAGCCAAAAAAGGTATAGCAAAAACCTCTTTAGACCAAGAATCTTCCAATTTAGAGCCTTTGTTTGAGGCAATAGTAAATACAATACCAGCACCAACATACGATGAGAACCAAGTTTTACAGCTTTTAGTAGCATCTTTAGATTACGATAACTTTTTAGGAAGGTTGGCCATAGGGCGTATACAAAATGGCTCATTGAGACAAAATCAGCAAGTGTCAATAGTTTCGCCAGAAGAAGGCGTTGTTAAGACTGGTTTTGTAAAAGCCATATACACGATAGAAGGTCTTAAAAGAGTTGAAATCAAAGAAGCTTTTGCTGGAGATATCGTCGCCGTAGCTGGTTTTGAAGATATAAACATAGGTCAAACTATATCTGATGTAGAAAACCCAGTGGCTTTACCCTCTATAAAAGTAGAAGAGCCCACCATATTTATGACATTTTCTGTCAACGACTCTCCTTTTGCTGGAAAATCTGGTAAGTATGTAACCTCAAGGCATCTAAGAGATAGGCTATACAAAGAAACCCTTATGAACGTAGCTATAAAAGTAAAAGATACAGAATCTACAGATTCTTTTTTGGTGATGGGAAGGGGTGAACTTCAAATGGCTATACTTGTTGAGACTATGAGAAGAGAAGGCTACGAGTTTCAAGTGTCTAAACCAGATGTTGTTACAATAGAGCAAGACGGCAAAAGATTAGAACCTGTAGAAAGAGCTATCTTAGACATTCCAGAAGAATACGTAGGTATCGTATCTCAAAAGCTAGGTTCTAGAAAAGGGCGTATGGTAAATATGATAAACCATGGTTTTGGTAGAGTAAGACTTGAATTTATAATACCTTCTAGGGGGCTTATAGGTTATAGGTCAGAGTTTAAAACGGATACAAGGGGTGAAGGGCTTATAAATACTGTACTTGAAGGGTATGAACCTTGGCAGGGTGATATTAAAAGCCGTATAAACGGAGCTATTGTGGCAGATAGGAAAGGTGTAGCTACTCCTTACGCTTTGCTTGGACTTGAAGATAGGGGCATATTTTTTATAGAACCGGGCACAGAGGTTTACGAAGGCATGGTAATAGGAGAACACAACAAGGATAACGATCTTTATGTAAATATTACTAAAGAGAAAAAGCTTACCAACAACAGAGCCGCTGCTGCTGAAGAGTATGTAAGGCTTACCCCACCAAGAAAGATGAATTTTGAGCAAGCGATGGAGTGGATAACACAAGATGAGCTCATAGAAGTAACTCCAGATGCAATAAGGATAAGAAAAAAGAAAAAGTGATAAAAATAGCTATCACCGGCAACTTTGGAGTAGGCAAGTCTTTTGTATCATCGCTTTTTAAAGAGCTTGGTGTATGCGTTTACGATGCTGATGCTATAATCCATGAACTTTATAAGAAAGATGAAGCGTTAAAAAAGGAAGTTGTTGGGCTTTTAGGAGAAAATATATTAAAAGACGGGGCTATAGATAGAAAAAAAGTTGCTAGCATAGTCTTTAACGATAAGGAAAAACTCTTATCTTTAGAGAAAATAGTGCATAAGGCTCTTTACGATTATCTTGATAATTTATTAAAAACCTTAAACTGTGATATCTTTGGTTTGGAAGCATCGTTGGTAATAGAAAACGGTACTTATAAAAATTACGATGTTTTGATAGTAGTTTATGCAGACAAAGAAACAGCCAAAAAACGTCTTTTGGAAAAAGGTTATACTGAGGAGGAAATAGAAAAAAGGCTTTCAAGACAGATGCCAATAGAAGAAAAGCTTAAGTATGCTGATTTTATAATAGACAATTCAAATGGTAAAGAATATACCATAAAACAGGTAAAAGATATATACAACAAGATTAGATATGCTAAAATATTAGGTATGAAAAAATGGAAAGAACATTTAGACAAACTTAAGAGGTTAGAAGAGTTTATAAGCACCCACTTTGATCAAGTGGAAACAATAGTAGAGCTCTGTATGCCCGGTAACGACTGTTGTCCAAATTGCGATAGGCCGTTTGTTTTGGTAAGATTTTGTTTAGAGGACAACAAATGCCACGAAAGAAAGATAGAGCTATTTGACCATTATTTTGATCTTCCGGACCAAGAATTATTTGATCAGATAACCCATTATGTGGAAGACTTTATAATGGAAATAGAGCAGTCGGAATACGGTGGTGGTTAACGATGATAAGGCTTGCCATAATAGGGGTTGGCAATTGCGCCAGCGCTCTTATACAAGGCATTTTTTACTATAAAAAAAGAGATTTGAAAGATGTAAGCGGGCTTATGTACGAAGATATAGGGGGTTATAAGCCCTACGATATACAGGTTGTAGCTGCTTGGGATATCGATAAGAGAAAAGTAGGAAAAGATGTATCTGAAGCTATATACGCAAAACCAAATTGCACAGCCATATTTGAGCCAAACGTTCCAAACTTAAACTGTAAAGTGAGGATGGGTAAAGTTTTAGATGGATTGGCAGAGCATATGTCAAGCTATCCGGAAGATCTTACTTTTGTAAAAGCCGATGAAAAAGAAGACGATATGGATACCATCGTAAATATTTTAAAAGAAACTAAAGCTGATGTTTTAATAAACTATGTTCCAGTGGGCTCTGAAAAAGCAGCAAGATTTTACGCCGAGTGTGCTTTAAAGGCTGGTGTTGCCTTTATAAACGCTATGCCAACCTTTATAGTATCTGACAACGAATGGGCTAAGCGCTTTAAAGAAGCTGGCATACCTGTAGTAGGGGATGATATAAAATCTCAGCTTGGGGCTACCATATTTCATAGAACTATAGCTCAGCTTTTCAAAGATAGAGGCGTAAAAATAGATAGGACCTATCAACTCAACGTAGGTGGCAATACAGATTTTCTAAATATGCTAGAAAGAAAGAGGCTTGACACGAAGAAAGAGTCAAAGACAAAGGCTGTTAGCTCTCTGATAGATTATGATTTAGGCTATGGTAACATACACATAGGGCCTTCTGACTGGGTGCCATGGCTAAAAGATAGAAAAATAGCTTATGTTAGAATGGAAGGTAGACTTTTCGGTGATGTGCCAATGCATGTAGAAGCAAGGCTTGATGTAGAAGACTCCCCAAACAGTGCTGGTTCTGCCATAGATGCTATAAGATGTGCAAAACTTGCAAAGGACAGAGGTATATCAGGTCCTTTGTATTCTATAAGCGCCTATACTATGAAGCACCCACCCATTCAGTATCCAGATTACAAGGCTAAAGAGCTTGTTAACAAGTTTATCGCTGGAGAAATAGATACCTAATTGACGTTAGAGCTTTCAAAAAGGCTTCTAATAGAACATGTAAATCTGCCAAAAAATGCCGTTTGGTTTCACACTGCTAGCGTCGGCGAATTTAACAGCACAAAGTTTATAATAGATTTTGTATCTCAAAAATACCCTGTTTTTATAACCTATTTTTCGCCAAGGGCTAGAGAATTTTTTAGCAAAATAAATTATTCTTCTATGCCAATCCCTTTAGATATGCCTATTTTGTGGGACAAATTTTTAAATACCTATCACCCGATATGTCTTATAAACACCGAAAAAGAATTTTGGCCCTTTTTATTAAAAGCAAAAATACCAAAGCTTCTTTTAAATGGAAGAGCTCCTAAAAATAGATTAGAGAAATACTTTTTGGGATTTTTTGATATGATATTGGCAAAAGATGAAGAAAGTTTTAAGCTTTTAAAAGAAATAAACAAAAACACTTTTTTATGCGGAAATTTAAAGCTAACTTCTATAGCTATAGACTGTAATCATCAAAAAGACAGCATTGTAATAGGTAGTACCCATGAAAAAGAAGAAGAAATGTTGATTCCGCTGATAAAGTGGGTTTTATCCAATACAGATTATAAGGTTGTAATAGCCCCAAGGCATATATCTCGCTCCCAAGAAGTGTTGAAGCTTTTAGAAAAGAACGGTATAAAAGCTGTTTTGAAAACAAAGAAAGAAGACAGAGTTGTAATATTAGATACTATTGGAGAATTAAAAGAGTATTACAAAAGGGCTATTGTTAGTATAGTAGGAGGGTCTTTTGTAGAAGGTTACGGAGGTCACAACATAGTAGAGCCTGTGAGCTTTTGCTCTTATTCTCTTTATGGAGGTTATATAGATAAGATAAAAGATGTAGCCGATGTCTTAGAAAAAATGGGTATTGGCTTTAGAGTAAATAGCAAAAACATATTGGATATTATCAAGTTGTGCCTACAAGACCCACTAAGTGCCGATAAGCTAACGAAATTTATACATTACACAAGCGATATTAAAGATTGCTATTTGAAAAATGTAGAAAATTTTGTTTTACAATATAAAAATCCTAAAAACTAGTTACTCTAATTGAAATTTTTCTTTAAGCTCTTTTGGTATACCTACATTTTCCCTTAACTGGCCGTTTCCAAAAATTATAAATTTCTCTATGGTAAGCTCTCTTAACGCCATCGGGCCTCTAGCGTGTATTTTGTCTGTGGATATGCCCATCTCAGCGCCAAGACCAAATTCGTTGCCGTCTGTAAACCTTGTAGAAGCGTTTACGTAAACTGCCGCCGAATCCACCTCTTGTAAAAACCTCATGGCTTTTGTGTGGTTTTCTGTGATTATGGCATCCGAATGCTTAGAGCCGTATTTTTCTATAAACTCCATTGCTTCTTCTAAAGAGTTTACGGTTTTAACGGCTAGTATTAGATCTAAAAACTCTTCATAATAATCTTGTTCTGTGGCTTTTTTGAATTTATCTTTAAAAGCTTCAAAATCTTTGGTTTGAAGGGCGTTGTATGTATCTTCATCGCATCGCAATTCAACACCGCTTTCCAAAAGCACCATCGCCATCTTTGGCCAAAAATCCTTTAAGAGGTCTTTGTGTACGATAAGGTTTTCTATGGCATTACATACTGATGGTCTTTGGACTTTTGCGTTGTAAACTATGTCGTAAGCTTTTTTAAGGTCTGCTTCGTTGTCTACGTATATACTGCAAACGCCTTTGTAATGTTTTATAACAGGGATTTTGGCGGTTTCTGATACAGCCTTTATTAGACTTTCGCCGCCTCTTGGTATAGCCACATCCACAAGCCCTTCTAATTGTAAAAGTTCTGTAACGATTTCTCTTTCTCTTCTATCCACAAAACATACGGCGTCTTCTAAGCCTTCTACATGCTCTTTTATAGCTTGTCTGAAAAGGTTTGCGAGTATGTTGTTGGTATGAAGGGCTTCTTTGCCACCTCTTAATATAACGGCGTTGGAAGATTTAAAACAAAGACTGGCTGCTTCTATAGTGACGTTTGGTCTTGATTCGTATACTATGAATATTACCCCAAGGGGTACTCTCATTCTACCTATTTTAAGTCCATTGTCCACCGTCCACATAGAAGTTATTTCACCTACTGGATCTTTTAGTTTGGCAACATCTTCCAGGACTTTTACCATACTGTTTATTTGCTTTTCCCCAACTTTTAATCTATCTATCATCGCCTTTGAAAGGCCGATGGACTTTGCAAACTCTACATCTTTTTCGTTTTCTTTTTGGATAAGTTCTTTGTTTTCTATTAAAAGCTTAGATACTCTTAAAAGCACACTATTTTTAGTGGCTGGTGTTAGGCTTGAAAGCCTTGGCAACACACTTTTTGCTTTTTTTGCTATTTCTAAAGCGTATTCTCTCATAAAAATTATTTTATCCTATTTTTCTCTTATAAGATAAACTTTGTCTTTTTCTCTTACTTTTTCAGCTACTTTTAGACCTATTACCACGCCTTTTTCCGCTTGCTCTATTTTTTGATTTTCTATCTCCATAGATTCTACTTTTTGTCTTACAAGACCGGTGGATTTTCCTATTATATGGATAGTGTCTCCTATTTTTAAAGGATGAGCTACTATTTTTACCTCTGCTACAGAAGCCTTGGGATAAAACTTTATCACATCACCCACATAGATTTTTTCTTCTTTTGCTATAGAGGAGTTTACGCCAAAGGAGGCTTCTTTAAAATAAAAACCGCCATCCCACTCTCTATGGTATACTCTTTCTAGCATATCTAACAGGTCTTGGTATCCTTTTTCTTCCCATTTGTTGTTTAGTATTCTATCCCTTGCTTCTTTGTAAGCTTTTGTACTCATATATACATAATCTGGATTTTTGTTTCTTCCTTCTATCTTCCAAGCATCTGCCCACATTAGTTTATCTACAAAATTGATAGTAAGCAAATCTTTAGCAGACATTACATAATCACTTCCAAGATAATACTCTGTGCCAGAGTTTTTTGATATTACTTTTACGTCAAACTCATGTCTACAAACCTGATAGCATTCTCCCCTGTTTCCGGATTTTTGGAAGACCTCATGACTTAGAAAACACCTTCCGGACACCGCCATGCACATAGACCCATGCACAAACACTTCTACTTCTAAACCAGTGTTTTGTTTTAGGCTTTTAACAGAATCTAAATCAAGTTCTTTGGCTGGGACTATGCGTTTTATACCTAAATCTTTGTAAAATTTACCAGAGATAGAGTTTGATACAGAAGCCATTGTGGATATGTGGGTTTCTAAACCTCTTGCTATGCTTCCAAGCACCACAGAAAAATCCCAAGCTATGACGGCATCCACTTCTATCTCTTTTAAAAAATCAAGCATATCTTCTAAATATGGTAAATCCTCTTCAAAGACTATTGAGTTTAATGTTATATATTGCCTTACGTTGTGGTCTTTTGTGATGAGCCTTGCCTCTTTTATGTTTTCTTTTGAAAAGCCCCCTTTGCCGGCTCTTTGGTTTAACTTGTCAAATCCCATATAAACTGCATCTGCACCGGCTTTTATAGCAGACATTAAACTTTCAAAAGTCCCAACCGGTGATAGTATCTCTGGCTTTTTCATGAGAGTATTATATCAAAAGAGGGCGGGAAAAACTCCCGCCTTTGTCAGAAAGATTTGTTAGGTTGTTTCAAAAACAAACTCTCCGTCTTTTACGTCTACTTTTACTTTGGAGCCCTCTTTTATTTCGCCTTTTATTATCTTGTTGGCTAAAGGCGTTTCTAAGAGTTTTTGAACTGTACGCTTTAGAGGTCTTGCACCAAAGGCTGGTTCGTATCCTCTTCTGGCTAACTCTTTCTTAGCTTCTATGGTAAGCTCTACTGTTATGTTTTTGTCTTTTAAGCGTTTGTCAAGGTCGTTTATCAACAAGTCCACTATTTGAATAAGCTGTTCCATGGTAAGAGGTTTAAATACGATGATATCGTCTATTCTGTTGAGAAACTCTGGTCTAAAGAAGTGTTTTAGTTCTCCTAAGACCTTTTCCTTGGCTTTTTCAAACTCTTTCCTAATTTCTTCCGGGTCTCCTTCTAGTGGTAGAGTGAGAAGATATGTACTACCTATGTTAGAAGTCATTATGATTACTGTGTTTCTGAAATCTACTGTTCTTCCGTGAGAGTCCGTAAGTCTTCCGTCGTCTAACACTTGCAAGAATAAATCAAACACTCTTGGATGGGCTTTTTCTATCTCGTCTAAAAGCACAACACTGTAAGGCTTTCTTCTAACGGCTTCTGTTAGTTTGCCGCCCTCTTCGTAACCTACGTATCCAGGAGGAGCACCTATTAGTTTTGATACGGTGTGTTCTTCTTTAAACTCTGACATGTCAAGCCTTATAAGAGCATCCTCTTCACCAAACAAAAGCTCTGCCAGAGCCTTTGACAATTCTGTCTTACCTACACCGGTAGGTCCTAAAAACAAGAAAGAGGCTATTGGGCGTTTTGGATCTTTTAATCCTGCCCTCGCTCTTCTTATGGCCTCTGCTACGGCTACCACTGCATCATCTTGACCTATAACTCTTTTGTGAAGCTCTTCTTCTAAATGTAGTAGCTTTTCCATCTCTTCTTCTTTTAATTTGTTAAGAGGTATGCCAGTCCAATCTGATACTACTTGGGCTATGTCATCATATGTTACGCTGAGCGTTTTTGCGCGTTTTGATTCTAGGGCTTTTATCTCTTTTTCGGTGTTTATCATCTCTATCTTTAGCTGGGCTTCTTTTTCGTAATCGCCTTTTTCTGCAACTTTTATAATCTGCTGTTCTAAGTCTTCTAGCTTTTTCTTGAGTTGGCTTATTTTAACATCTATCATATCAAGTTTGTTGATGATATCTTGTTTTTGCTTTTCAAGGTTCACTTTTTGAATCTTTAACTCTGCTTCTTTTTCGTAATCTCCTGACAAGTTTGCATTTATAATCTGCTCTTCCAAGGCTCTTAGCTTTCTTTCTATCTCTTGAAGTTCTGGAGGTACCGTTACAGAAGCTAATTTCTTACGAGCGCAAGCTTGGTCAAGGGCATCTATAGCTTTATCTGGTAGTTTTCTAAAGGTTACATACCTATGCGTTAGTTTTACGGCGGCGTCTATGGCATCGTCTTCTATTTTTACCTTGTGGAAATCTTCTAGTTTTGGTTTTAAGCCTTTCAATATCTCTATAGCCTCTTCTATGGTCGGTTCATCTACGTATACAGGTTGAAACCTTCTTTCTAAAGCAAGATCTTTTTCTATATATTTTCTATACTCATCAAGGGTTGTAGCTCCAATAAGTCTTATCTCACCTCTTGCTAAAGCTGGTTTTAACATATTACCAGCATCTAAAGAGCCTTCGCCTTTTCCTGCTCCTATTACCGTATGAATTTCATCTATAAATAAAATAACTTCTGGTCTTTCTTTTAACTCATCTAAGAGCTTTTTAACCCTTTCCTCAAACTCACCCCTATATTTAGAACCAGCCACCAAAGAACCCATGTCTATGCTTATTATGCTTTTGTCTTGAAGCTCTGGTGGTACTTCTTTGTTTACTATCCTTTGGGCTAAGCCCTCCACTATAGCGGTCTTACCAACACCTGGGTCACCCACTAAGACAGGATTGTTTTTGCTCCTTCTTAGAAGTATTTCTACGGTTTGGTTTATCTCTTTTTCTCTTCCAATCACTGGGTCTAGCTTTCCATCTTTTGCCTTTTGGGTAAGGTCTACTCCGTAGCGTTCTAGTATAGATTTTTCCTCTTCTTGGATCTCTTTTTCTGTGTCCATACTTTTACCTCCTAAAATTTGTTCTAAAAGTTTTGCAGCTATAAATTCTTTTGCTTCTAAAAGCGCTGAAACTAAATGAGCCGCTGATACTTCAGCAACGCCTTCTTTGACAGCCTTTTCTTGGGCTAGTTCAAATACTTTTTCAAGATTCTTAGAATATCCAAACTCAGGCGTTTTTCCTATAAACCTTTTAGATACCTTGTCTTCATATCTATCAAACGATATTCCTATTTCTTTTAACTGTTCTCTGTGTGGGCTTTCTTTTAGAGCCGTTTTAACAAGGGCGTCTATGGATATTTTGTTGTCTAAGAAATCTCTTACTGCACTTTTATCAAAAACGGTGGATAAGTTCTGCTCAACCCTTGATAGCTCCCTTTTTAGGCGCTCTTCTTCTGCCTTTAACTGTCTTAGCTCTAATTCTAGTTGCCTTGCGCTCCATGGATCGTATCTTCTAGCCCTTTCTAATTCGCTTTCTATACGTCTTTTCGCTTCTCTTATTTCAGATAGCTCTGTCTGAATATTTGATATATCAGATTTTAATTGGATAATCTTACTTCTTAAGTCTATAAGATGACTGGCTTCTGATTCTGCTGCTTTGTTTAGCTGGACGTCTATACTGTTGATGTGCTCTTTTAGCTTTTGGTATAACTCTTTTGAGTCTATACCTTTTTTAGACACATATTTTGATAATGCCGAATCTGGGTCTTTTAAAAGCGCCAAAAGAAGATGGTCTGTGTCTACTTTTGTGTCACCCAAAGACCTAGCTATCGAAGACGCTTGTTCTATATAATCTTTCACCTTCTTGCTCCACATGTTTTCGCTATACATGTTAACCTCCTATCAGTATTTTATTATAATTTAATTTTTAGCATATTTTTGTCAATATTTTTGATATTAATACACTAATATTATTTGCTACAACTATTACCAAAGATGTTGTTTAGCTGACATCCACCTTCAAAGTTTAGGTTGTTACCTTGCTGTGTCTGTGAATTGGCTTTTTGGCTTTTATTAAAAAAAGACTTTATAGCATCAGAACCCACAAGCACTTTGTATCCATAGGTTTCTCTTATAAATAAAATAGGAGCTTCACTTATGCCCATGGACATCAAAAGCCCTTTGTGATGAGAAGCGTTTATCTTGCTGTAATCTACGTGTATGCTGTCTAAAAACTTTTCTGTGTGCTCGCAGTGAGGACATCCCGGAAGATATAGGAGTGTATACTGATTTTTTATATCCAAGGTAGGGTTGTTTATCATGAAAACCGTAAAAAATACAAAGAAGAAAGCGCTAAGTCCTTTTAAAAGTATCTCTTTGTTTTCTTTTACCCTTATTATAAAAAGTGTTAGTATTATCAAAAATGTCACTGTGCAAAAAATACAAAACGTATGAGCTGTAAATATTTCAAATCCTTGTAGATACCCTTCCGATGCCAAAGCGCCTATAAGTATTGTATCTAAAAGTTTTTCTTTCTTTTTTTCTTTTAAAAGCCCCAAAACTATAAAAAGTAAAAGCCCTACAATAAGCATTACAAACTCTGGATATCTGTTGTAAGAGGCGGCTATGGTACATCCAGAGCTTGTGCATACGCTTTTATGAAATATACCCATTATAAGTTCTAATGATACCCAAGCAACACCCAAGATTGATATTTTTGTAAACATGCTCATATGGTATTAATTATAACGATAAAATGATATTTTTGCTTTATAATAGTGATATGGTTAGAACACGTTTTGCTCCAAGTCCTACAGGATATATGCATCTTGGCAACGCAAGAACCGGTATTTTCAGTTATCTTTTTGCAAGGCACCACAACGGGAGTTTTATACTAAGAATTGAAGATACCGATAGAGAAAGGTCTACAAAAGAGTTTGAAGACTCTATTTTAGAAGATTTAAAATGGCTTGGTATAGAATGGGATGAGTTTTATAGACAATCAGAAAGATTTGACATATATAAAGAATACGCTAAAAAGCTTGTAGAATCAGGACATGCGTATTATTGCTTTTGCAAAGAAGAAGATATTGAAAAACAAAGGGAAGAGGCTTACGCTCAAGGAAAAGCTTATAGATATCCCGGTACTTGCAGACACCTTTCTAAAGAAGAAGTAGAAGATAGATTGAGAAATGATGGATCCTACGTTATAAGATTTAAGGTGCCGGACGGAAGGGTGGTAAGTTTTGATGATTTGATAAGAGGAAATATAAGCATAAACGTAGATGATTTTGGTGATTTTGTGATAGTAAGAAGTGATGGAAGTCCTGTTTATAACTTTGTGGTGGTAATAGACGATGCTCTTATGAAGATAACCCATGTTATAAGAGGAGAAGACCATATATCAAACACGCCAAAGCAGATTCTTATATACGAAGCCCTTGGTTTTAAGCCTCCAGAGTTTGCACATTTGCCGGTAATTCTTGGAGAAGATAGGACAAAACTATCAAAAAGGCATGGCGGTGTTTCTGTAAGATTTTACAAAGAAAACGGCTATTGCCCGGAAGCCCTCTTTAACTATCTTTGTCTTTTGGGATGGTCCAGCGAAAAGGTTGGCAAAGAGATTATATCAAAAGAAGAGGCCGTAAAATATTTTGACATAAAAGATATAAATCTATCACCGGCTGTTTTTAGCCACGATAAACTGTATTGGCTAAACGGTGTTTATATAAGAGAGATACTGTCAGAAGATAGGCTTTTAGAGGATTTGCTACCTTTTATAGAAAAAGCCTACAAAAAAGTGGATATAGATTATCTTAGAAAGATAATAAAAGCCACTAGAAAAGAATACAACACATACCTAGAGGCTGTTGAAAAACTAAGACCATTTTTTGAACACAAAGAACCAGATGAAGCTGCAAAAGAAGAGCTTTCTAAAATAGATAAAAGTGTTTTTGAGCTTTTGATAAAAGAAATAAGCGCTTTAGAACAGATAACACCGGAAAATCTTAAAGCGGTTGTAAAAAATATTCAAAAATCCACAGGTTTAAAGCCAAAAGACATATGGCACGCCTTAAGAATAGCTATAACAGGTTCTTTAGAGGGTATAGCAATAGATGTTATAGTATCTATTCTTCCAAAAGAAGAGACATTAAGAAGACTTTCTAAGTTTGTATGAAGCTTATATATTTTTCTATACTAAAAGAAAAGCTCGGGGCTTCTGAAGATATTGATTTTGAAGGAAATGAAACGCATTTAAAAGAATATTTGTGCAAAAAATATCCTGCTCTTTGCGATATAATTAAATCCTGTAGGTTTGCCAAAGAAAACGAGTATGCCAGCGAGTTTAAAAACGAAGATACCGTTCTTGTAATACCTCCTGTAAGCGGTGGATAAAGTCCTTGTTTTGAGATTCTCTTCCCTTGGAGATGTTATACTTACAACGGCTGTTTTAAAACCTCTTTACGATGCTGGCTTTGATGTATATCTTATGACTTATAAAGAGTTTGCTCCTATATTTGAAGACTCTTCTTTTGTAAAAGTCTTGGGTGTTGATAAACAAAATATCTTTAAGGTTGCAAGAAGTGTAAAAAGTGTAAAACCAGACATCGTAATAGACCTTCATAAAAATCTAAAAACTCTTGCTCTAAGAAGTGTTTTAAAAACAACATGGTTTTCTTACAACAAAAGATCTTTAAAAAGAAGACTATGTGTATGGTTTAAGGTTTTTAAAAAAGAAAGGTTTTATATAACAGATGAGTATGCAAATGCTGTAAAACCCATTTTAGATATAAAAAACTCAAAACCTTATTTGGAAGTAAACCCTGATAGAGTTGAAAAGTTCTTATCTTCAAAACCAGTGGTAAGCCTTGGAGTGGGGGCGAGATACGATAAAAAAAGATACAAATATTTTAAAGAACTCTCTAAAATGCTTTTAGAAAAAGGCTTTGAGGTGAGACTATTGGGGGGAAAAGACGATAACGTAGATGCTTATGGTATAAACTACGTTGGCAAGCTTTCCCTAACAGAAGCTCTTGCTTGTGTTAAAAGCTCAAAACTTGTAATATCAAACGACTCTTCTATAACACACATGGCTAGGGCCGTAGGAGTTAAGGTGATTACAATATTTGGTGGGACGGATCCGTGTTTTGGGTTTGCTCCAAAAGAAGATGAAGGTATTATAGTATCAAAGGATATGCCTTGTAAACCCTGTGATTTACACGGAAAAGGAGTTTGTAAGTATGGGGACTATCCTTGCCTTGATATAGAGCCTAAGTTTATATTTGACAAAGCCATAGCGCTCTTAGGCTAATATTTTTCATAGCAAAAGATATATATAGAATTACTTTTATAGTATTATGAGATACTTTGATTTAGAAGAGGCTAATAGAGTTTTGGAGTCTATAAAACCTGTTATATATGATTTTATAGACATGAGAGAGGAAATTGTAGATATTATAGAGCGTATTTCCAGTATAGATGATGAGTTAGAAAAGCTTTATATGGAAAGTGTCTTAGAAGAAAAGAAAAACCAAATGAATAATCTAATTTACGAGATATCAGCCACCGGTGCTGTTGTAAAAGGACTAAATCCTTTGCTATTGGATTTTCTATCTAAGAAGGGAAATCAAGATATATGGCTATGCTGGTTAGAAGGTGAAGAAGAGATAACTCATTGGCATGGTATAGAAGAGGGTTTTGCTGGGCGTAAGCCTGTGGAACTTTTAGAAGAGGAAAGAAAAGATATTTAATTAAATTACATGCTTAAAAATATGTGCGGGCTTTATGCTATAATAATCTTATAGTAAGCTAGGACTTACTTCAAGGATAGGAGGTTGCTATGGCGCTTTTAGAGCTTTTAGGGGAATATCCCTATGCTACAAAATATACTAAGGTTAGGCTCGCTTTTAACATTATTTCTGCTTTAAGTCTTGTCATCTTTCCGGTTTTCCATCTTATAAAGATGGATTTTGCCAACGGAAACTATTATCTATGGGGACATTACACCACCAATTGGACGAAACCAGCTATATGGGCTTTTTCACTGTGGATTGCTCTTTATACTGTTACATTTGTAATAAACTATTTTTATGGGAGATTTTTTTGTAGTTTTATATGCACCGAAGGATGGCTCATAAGAGGTGTTAAAGTGCTTTATGATAAACTCTATAGGCACGGAAAAAAGTTGCAGTTTAATATTATCGTTTTTGTTTTAAACGCTATCCTAACTCTAATATTGTTAAATTGGATAGTGGATTTGTCTGTCTTATTTAAACCCTACCACCCTGCGTTTTGGTGGGTATCACTTCTTACGTATGGCCTTATCGCTCTTAATTATCTTGCCATAGGATGGCTAAGACAAAAGTGGTGTAGATATTTTTGTCCTATAGGTCTTTATCTGGAAGTTTTCAATCAAAAAATGAGATGGCGCATTACCTATGATAAAAATACATGCACAGAATGTTTGGAATGTGTAAGAGCTTGCCCCATAGCTTTAGACCCAAGAAAATTGAAAGATGAGCTTGATACCACAAGCGGATTAAAAGCTTGCTATATGTGTGGAAAATGTGTGGACGCTTGCAGGACAGATTTTAGAAACCATGGAGAAGAAAAGCAAGCTCTACACATATCAAAAGTAGATGACGAAGGAAAGGTAGAGGAGCTGTTTTAAGATTTTTAAGGAGAGGAAAAATGAACAAAAAAATTATATATTTTGGAATGGTTGGTGCCGTGGTGGCTTTATCAAGTTGTGAAAGGGTTTATCAAAAGAAAGATTTTAACGACTATAAAAACTTTATAAAATACTCAGAAAGCGTAATACCTTTCTACCTAGATATGATAGAAAAACCTATGTACTTTAACTTCCATCTTACCGATAAAGCAAAGCGCGAAAAGTATGAAACGCTGGCAGCCCAATACTGTAAAGCCAAAGGTGGCGAATTTATAAAAAATGGTCCATGGTTATATTGTAATTCTTCAAAAGATGAGTATATGATACATGAGACAGATTATGGGTTTGAAGTTTATGCGAAACCTACTAAGCAAATTGAAGAGATTATAAGTAAAGGTATAAATTTGATGAAATCGGAAAGATATCAAAAAGCAAACGAAGTATTAAAAAAAGCTTTTGAGTTTGCAAACGTAGTAGGAAACAAGCATCTTATTGGAGAAGCGGCTTATTACATAGCTTACAACAACTTTTTATCTTCTAGATACTACGATATAGATAAGGTATTTAAATATATGAAGATAGCTCAAGAAAACGGTGTTGATGTATCTAGTTTTATAAATGATATCAAAATATCTACTCAAAAAATCCTAAACAGCGTATTAAACAAAGCAAAATCAGACCAAAAACAACTTGCTTTAAGAGATTTGTCTAGGGCTTTTAAGATAGCAAAACTGTTAAACGACAACAATCTTTTGTATACTACGTATTACTATTCTGGAAACTTTTACCTTGAAACCGGGGATTATGATAAAGCTATAACATATCTAAAGCAAGCTATTGCTTTAGGCCAAGATAAACCAAACACGCTTGGGCTTTTATACAACCTTTTAGGGCAAGCCTATGAAAAGAAAGGCGATTTGCCAGATGCAGAAAAGTACTACGTAGAGTCTTCCGAGATAGCTCTTAAAAATGGTGATACAGAAGGAGCCGCTATACCGCTAAGACATCTTGGAGATATCTATTACCAAAAAGGTAATTACCAAAAAGCTTATCAGTATCATTTGCAAGCCCTCATGGTAAGAGGATACAAAACCAGAAAAGGTGGTGCTAGATACGGTCTTGATTTGGACTTATACAACGTTGGTAACGATCTATACAAGATGAATCAATGTAAAAATGCAGTTGTATATCTTGACGAAGCTGTACCTTATTTAGAGAAGTTTGGTATATACGATACTATGGCAAAGGCTTTGTACGAAGATATATCTTGTTATCAAAAGCTTGGAAACAGCGAAAAAGCTAAAGAGCTTTTCAAACAATACAAAAATGTTTTAGCCCAACAGAATATGCTGTCAAAATTTAAGAGTCTTGGATTTTAAGTTTTTATAATTTTTACATAATTAAGTGATATAATACGTTAAGAGGGCTTTTATGATTTTTAGATTTATAGTAATAGGTGTAGTTGGTTTCGTTTTGCTTCTCATGTTTAGCATATTTATGTACAGTATTTTTTCCAGCAAAAAAGGGCAAAAGAGTAGAGAATAATGGGACACCACATGTACGTGCCCGTCGTTTTTAGGATATGGGATGTCATTTTCATGACAATAGTTATGATAATGATGATAATATCTTTTGGGGTTGTGCTTTATTTTTATGTGATGAGAGGTGATAGGAAAAATGGAAGAAGCAATAAGAGTGATGAATGAAGTAATGGCAAAAGCTGTTACTCCTGCCGATAGAGAATGGTTTGCTTTTTTAGCATTTGGAGTGTTAGCTATTATGGTTGTATCTTTTGTGCTGCCTATATGGAAAGGTGGCAACAAAAAAGGAGAAACTTGATATGGGTGGAATGTGGAAATACATGGATTTTTTAGCCATCACAGCCCTAGTGGTGGTAGCTACGATGTCATATCTCATTGCTTACTTGGTTGACATAACAGAGCAAGAAAGAGGAGAAAGTCCAATTCAAGAACAAGACGAAGATTGATGCGCACTAGTTTTAGGATTTTAATATTGGATAAATCTAGAAATAAAGTTGATGAAAACATCATACAAGATAAGAATCTTGCAAGGGCGATAAAATACATTCATAAATCCCAATATATAGAAGCTTCAAAGTGGCTTTTTTTAGCAAGCGATTCAAAAGAAAAATATATACTTCTTTCTTTAATAAACTTTACCCTAAAGCAGCATGAACAAGCTTTAAGCTATATAGAAATTGCAAGTGCTTTGTCTTACAACTTTAAAGATGTGTTTGATATATACATACAAAAGCCTGGAGAATCTTTAGAGCCTGGAGAAGAATTTATAAAAGGTTATTTTTTATTTTCATAGCCTCTTCCCTTGCTATTTTATCGCAAAGGTTGTTTGTATCATGGTCATGCCCTTTGTCTTTTTGATGAGACCTTAACCATATTACTTCTACGTTAAATTTCTTTAAAAGCTTATAAAGTTCTTTCCAAAGGTCTTCGTTTTTTATGCCTTCAAAATCTTTTTTAACCCAACTATCCAACCACGTTTTTATACCATTTGCTACGTATTGGCTGTCTGTGTATATGGTTATTTTTTTGTCCGTCTTGTTTAACGTTTTTAACGCTTCTATAACAGCTTTTAACTCCATGCGGTTGTTGGTGGTATTTGCTTCTGCTCCTTTTACAATCTTTTCTTTTATGGCTTTACCATCTTTAAAAGCTTTTAATATAGCACAATACCCACCTGCTCCTGGGTTTCCAAGACAAGAGCCGTCTGTGTATATCTTTATTTCCATCATTTTAATCCCAAGAGTTTATGTACTTGTGGTATTACCCTACCGCCAAATTTCTCAGCAAGGGCAATGGCTTTGTCAAGAAATTTTACTCTACCTTCTTCCCAAAGCGGTTGTAGTATAAGTAGATTTTTGTCTACAAAGTGCTTAATGTATTCTCTTTCTAAAACACTTTCGTTTAAATGCTCATCCACCACTATTTTTAACTCTATATTTTTGTTAAAAGCCAGAAATTTTTGATCTATTACGTAGTTTGATATATATTTTGGAGATAGCGTTATATACGTGTGTGGATATGATATTATGGTGTTGTAAATGTCTTCTTTTAGGACTGTGGCATTTGTTTCTATTTGTATGGTTTTGTTTAGGCTTTTAAGATAAGAAAAAATATGTATGAAATCTTCGTTTAAAAGAGGCTCGCCGCCTGTAAGCACTATAAGGTTTGGGTTGTATAAAGACAGCAGTTTTTCTATTTCTCTTATGGCTACATCGTAAGGCTTTGCAGTTTTATCAAAATCAAGGGCATTTTTTTCATCACACCAAACACATCTTAAATTGCATCCTTGAAATCTTATGAATAAAGCCGGTGTACCTACTAAAAATCCTTCTCCTTGTAAAGAGTAAAAAATATCATTTATCATAGGAGACCGCGCTGTTTTCTTTTTACTATATAAGCTATTATTTCAGCTACAGCCTTATAAAACTCTGGTGGAATCTCTTCTCCTATATCTACGGCTTTGTAAAGAGCCCTTGCTAGTTCTGGTTTTCTAACCACTGGAATTTCATTTATTTCAGCTATCTCTATGATTTTTTGAGCCATATAGTCTTGGCCTTTTGCCACTACTACGGGAGCCCTATCTTGTTTTGGTATATACCTTAAGGCTATAGCAAAGTGTGTTGGGTTTGTTATAACCACGCTGGCTTTTGGCACTTCTTGCATCATTCTAGCCCTTGATAGTTCCATCATTCTTCTTCTTATTTTGGCTTTTACTTCAATATTTCCTTCAAATTGCTTGAATTCGTCTTTTACCTCTTGTTTTGACATTTTTATGCGCTTTTCGTAGTCAAATTTTTTGTAAGCAAAATCAACACCGGCTAAGATAAGCCCCACTATGCCTATTGATATAAGAAGTTTAAATATGAGCTTTGCTATTTCTTCTAAACCTTGTCTTGCAGGCATATAGGATGACCATACCAATGTATGAAAGCTAAAATACACTACGAAAAAGGATGCTGTTAAAAGTAAAGCTATTTTTAAAGAATTTTTAGTAAGTTCAAAAAGTGCATTTAAGCTAAATAAGTTTTTTAGACCTTCTATTGGGTTTAATTTTGAAAAGTTGGGTTCCAAAGGTTTGAAGGTAAATATAAAACCAAACTGTAAAACGTACCCAAACACAATTATTAAAATAGCCAATATGAAAAGAGGCGATATATCTGCCAAGAGTTTTCTAAAGGATAAACCCATAAATCTTGTTGTATCGTAGGCAGTGAAAGAAAAATCTTGAGCGGCTAAGCTTCCGTCTAAAAGCATATCGGAGAATAAAATATAGATTTTATA
>JAGDWZ010000024.1:26907-70529 GCA_023269915.1 Hydrogenobaculum sp.
ACAAACTCTCCAAACACAAAGAAAATATCTACTAGAAGTCTAATTATAAGGCTTATGATAAAACCTAAGCTAAACTCTTTTATGCCCATAAGTATTAGTGTTATAAAATCACCTGTATAGATTGGCTTTACAGGGCTATAATAATAAAGAGATACGCTAAAAGCTATCACGAAAAATATTTTAAAGCCATTGGGTAAATCTTCAAACACGGGCGCTAAAAAAACTATGGAGGATATCCTAAGTGTTATAAGCAAAAAAGTTATAAGATAAGGAATTGAGATAGTAAGTATCATATTACCTTATATAGTTTGGTATGTTGATGATTAGTTCTTTAGTATAGTCTATCATGTGTTTCATCATCCAACTTCCTAGCAAAAAAATCACAAAAAACGCTGCAAGAATTTTTGGAATGTAGCTAAGGGTCATTTCTTGGATTTGAGTGGCAGATTGGAGTATACTTACCAAAAGTCCGACAATAAATGTGGTTAACAATATAGGGGCAGACAGAAGCACCGTCATTTTAATCATGTTTTCTGTTATGGTAAGCACTTGATCCTGACTCAATGGTAGCTCCTTACTAAGGATAATATTACAAGTTCCCAGCCATTTACTAGTACAAAAAGCATAATTTTAAAAGGCAACGATATTACAGTGGGGGGAATCATTATGATACCCATAGCTAGTAGTATAGCAGACACTACCATATCTATAACAAGAAAAGGTAAATAAAGCAAAAATATAATCTGAAAAGCTATAGATAACTCGCTCACCATGAAGGCTGGAATAACTACGCTCAAAGGTAAATCGTTTATATTTTTGATGTTATCTTTGTTTGGAATATTTGAAGCTAGCAAGAAAGTTCTTTCGGTGCTTACTTTTGTATTTCTTACCATAAACTCTTTAAGAGGCTCTATAGTATTTTGTATAAATTGTTTATCGGTAATTTTATGTTGAAGGTATGGTTGAAGTGCGTTTTTGTTTATTTGATTGATCACTGGATACATGACATAAAACGTTAAAAAGAGCGCCAAAGATGTTATAACTTGATTGGGAGGGACGTTTGGAAGACCTATAGCTTGTCTTAGTACTGATAAAACGGTTACTATCCTTATAAAAGATGTAGTCATTATGATTATAGAAGGTGCCAAGCTAAGAACCGTTAGGATAAGTATAAGCCTTATGGCTTCTGTGAAGTTGCCATTGTTAAAGCTCACTTGAACACCGGGTATTACGTTTATAGGATTTTCGTTTTGAGCCATAGCTAAGTGTGATAACAATAAAAGCCCAATAATTAAGCTAATTAACGTTTTCACCCTCATCATCCATCTCATATATAAGTTTAGCATAATCTTTTGCTACAAATACCAATATCAATTTTTTTTTAGCTTTTAATATGATAAACTTTGAATGTTTGTCTACGGGAATTATTCTATATATATATATTATGTCATCTTTTTGATATGTTTTAGATAATATGTTTTTCCAATCAAAAGCTGTATATAAAAAAGCTATAAGCGAGAGAACCATGCCAAGGGCACTTACAGTTTTTAAAAATAATATTATTTCCACAAATCTACATAGTTTGTACTATGAATTGTGTGAAGTAGATATTTTGTACACCCCCTGTTACCAATATAGCATTTATTCTTTTTATAAGCTCTAATCTTAGCTCTTCTTTGCCCTCCGGAGTCCTTATCTCGTTGTATGTTTTAGAACTAAGAAGGTTTATAACGGCATCTTTTATAATGGGAAGTCTTTTTACAACTTCCTCTTGAACTTTTTGGTTTGATAATTCTAGCGTGATAGAAACTTTAGCATATGTATTGGCATTTTTGTCTGCTAAATTCACTAAAAAAGAACCCAAATTATACATTATGCCAAGTTTTTGGGGTGCCACTGGCATAGCTTTTTTTGTCTCTTTTTTCTTATGTATTATGAAAAAATATGCTCCAGCGCCTCCTCCTATGAGCAGGAGGAGGATTACTGGTACCAATATGAATATAAGCTTTTTTTTGCCTCCGGGCTTACCTTCTTCTTTTACCTGTTCCTCTGCCATACTATATTATTTTAACCTGTAACCATATTTAGCGTAGCTTGTAATACGTTGTCTGAAGATGTTACTACTTTTGCGTTGGCTTGATATGACCTTTCCGCAGTTACAAGCTGTATGTAAGCTTGAGCTATATCTACGTTTGATTGTTCTAGCATGCCTGATTGGATTATATCTGCGCTTCCTGGCAACAATATAGTGGGTGTGTAGATTGACGTGTATAGATTAGACCCTTTTTCTAAGAGTTCGTTGGGGTCTTGGAACTGTGCAAGAGCTACCCTATAAAGAGGCGTAGATTGGCCGTTGGAATAAACCCCAACAACGGTACCATCGCTTGATAATACATAAACGTTTACAAGGTTTCCAAGAGAGTATCCATCTTGAGAAGCTGTTATGGTAAAATCAGATGCATCTTGGGTTATGTATGAGTTGTCTATTATTCCTGCACTTGTACTTGTGGTAGGTTTGGCTCCTATTAGTTGCCCGAAAGCTAATCCACCTGTTGATTGGGAGCTGGCTGAGTTTAAGTTTCCTACTATGTTTCCATCTCCTAGTACAAGGGGATTTTGAGTGCCTATGAAATATTCGTAGCTTGAAGAAGTTGGATAAGTGTATACACCTATGGTGGAGCTTGTCGTAATATTACCGGTGTTTGGGTCAAAGTTCAATACAGCTGTAGCCGCGTAGATTGTGCTGCTGCCAGTGTATATCGGCACACCTATGCCGCTAGACAAATTGTATGGAACAAAGCCACTGGTTGCTCCAGAGCCTATGGTGTCCCATTCTTGCGTTCCGCCTGGAGGTCTTGTTGGATTCACTACGTAGCTTATAGTAGTAGAAGATGTTGTGACATTTACTACCCAATCTGTAACCATAGAGCCAGAGGAGTTGGTGCCAGATATCATATAGTACGGAGAAACTGTAGCAGATATAATACTTGAACTTGCTGTATTTGGTGGGTTAGTAATGTTGTACCACGTCAAAGAACCACCGCTAACGGTAGTGCTTTGCCATGTTCCAGCTACATTTCTATACAAAACTTTACCAGAGGTATCGCTGTAGTATGCTGCTTTTTCATTTTCTGCATATATATAATTCCATGTGTTTGGTCCTGTTTTCTGGAAGTATGTATCACCTTCTATGGTGTTTCCTAAGCTATCAAATGTGGTTAGCGTATTTTGATAATTGAAAGTAGCTGTATTTAGAGGGTCAAAAGCTTGTGTTATACTTGGAGCTGTGGAGTTTAAGTTGGTTGGTTGCTGATATGTTATTAGGTCTGTGGCTTTTGGCGGTTGCTGAGGTATTATATATATGGGTTGTAGAGAAGTGCCTACTACAGACCCAGATTGATTAACTTTGTATCCTAAAAGTTTTAAACCATCAGGATTTACCATATAACCTTGTTGGCTTATGGTAAATTGCCCATTTCTAGTGTAAAACACATTGCCAGCGTTTGCTGGGTCTTGTAATATGAATAGCCCATTTCCTTGTATTGCTAAGTCTGTATTGTTGCCAGTTTGCTCAAAGTTTCCAAGCTGCCAATCTATTTGCGTAGAATCAACTATAACACCAGCACCGTATATTGTAGATTTTAACGTATCAGTGAGCGTATTGATACCCACGTTTACATTAGCTATGACGTTTTCAAATATTGGATTCACTGCTTTGTAACCTACAGTGTCAGCGTTTGCCATGTTGTTTGATACTATGCTAAGGTAGTTGTTAAAAGCATCAAGACCAGATACTGCGTTGTAAAAACTTGGTAGCATAAACCACCTCCTTAAGTTGTAGTTGAGCTAGGTATCGCTCCAGCGTAAATTATGTTAGATGCTGGTTCTGTTAAACCAGATTGAAGTGTTAAATCTAAATTTGAACCACTTAGATTAACAGATTGCACTATATCTGCTAAGCCAAGTTTTACGTTTTGATTCGGGATGCCGTTTGATAATATTTGCACTCCGTATTGACCAGGTGGTAAACTGCTTAAGTTTAAAGGATTTAAACCAGCTGTTAGGCTCATTGTAATTGTTTTAACTGGGGTATTACCGTTCATTATTTCAATAGTTACATTGGACATGCTTGTAGGTGCGTCAAGATAATAATTGACATTTTTTGTGGTATCTACGCCGCTTGTACTAAAAACAAACTCTTTGCCTATCATGTTTATAGAGTTAAGCGTGGTCATCTGAGAAAGCAAAGCCTCTAACGCTTGGGTTTGCTGCTGCGCCATGCTGTAGTAACCTATTTGTTGAAGCTGTACTGTGGCGTTTATCATAGATGTTACATCGTTGCCACTTGAAGATGCTGGATCTTGATACTTTAGCTCAGTGGTGTAGATTTCCATGTAAGCGCTTGCGCTAAGGTTCATGAGACTTTGATGAGTACCTGGTGGCACAACATTTACTTTTGGAAGCCAAGAGGGTGACGAGATGCTTTGCCCCGTATTTAATCCACCTACCAAGTTTGAGCTGTTTACCGTACTCATTGTGTACCTCCTAACTTATTTTACTTACAAGCTCTTTTAACTCTTGCAAGCTATTATTATAATTTATGCCAGTTTTTGGATTTTGCATGAAAAAATTATCTATATCGGATTTATGCTCTAAAACTTTATCTATGGTGGGATTAGAACCTTTCCTATAAAGCCCTACCTTTATGATGTCTTCCATTGAATAATATTCAGATAAAATTTGTTTAAACTTCAATACATAATTCCAATGTTCTTCTGAAACTATACTTGGCATTATACGGCTTATACTTTTAAGTGGGTCTATAGCTGGGTATATACCAGCGTCTGCTATTTTTCTAGATAAAAGTATGTGCCCATCCAAAAAGCTTATGGCGCTGTCGGCCACAGGGTCTAAAGAGGTGTCATCTCCTTCTACCAACACGCTAAATATTCCAGTTATTCCAAAATCTCCTATAAGGCCACAAGCTTCTATTATTTTAGACATCATTAAAAACACCGAAGGCGTATATCCTTTTAGTGTAGGTGGCTCTCCTACGGATAATCCTATCTCTCTCTGAGCCATAGCAAGCCTTGTCAAAGAATCCATTACAAGAAGCACATTATAACCTTTGCTAGCAAAAAATCTTGCATGCACTAAGGCGCTTATGGCTCCTTTTACTTTCATAATTGGCGTTTGGTCCGATGTGGATACTATAACTACGGATTTGTCAAAAGCATCTCCTAATATATCCTCTATATACTCTCTTACTTCTCTTCCTCTTTCTCCGATAAGAGCTAATACCACTACATCTGAAGAACTATGTTTCATTATCATTCCGAGGGTAGTGGTTTTTCCTACGCCAGCTCCTGCAAATACACCCACTCTCTGTCCTATACCGATTGTGGTTAAAGCATTTATACTTCTTACTCCTGTGTCAAATATTTTCGTTATTTTTTTTCTTTCCATGGGCGAGTAATTTTCCAAATTTAAAGGCGCTTTTTTTATTGCTTTTACACCTTTGTTGTTGGAGCTATATATGATGTTGCCAAATGGATCCAATACTTTGCCAAGAAAATCTTCAGAGACGTAAGTAGATACTGGTTCTTCTGTGTATAATACTTTTGTGCCTGGTCTAACGTTTACATTGTTGTCAAAGCACATGATGATAGCGTTTTCTTTATCAAAACCTATTATTTCTCCTTTGGCATCGTTGTTTACCAATACCTCTTCCCCAACGCCAGAATTGTAGTTTGTAGCCTCTATATAGATGCCACTTACTTTTTTTACCTTACCGTATATTTTGTAAGGCTTTTTCAACAGCATCTTTTATCATATCCTTGTTAAAGCGTTCTATTACAAAGTCTTTCGTTTCTATTTGAAATTCTCCGTCTTCAAAGTTTTCTTCTATAAATTCAAATTCTATGTTGTCAATAAGCTTAACATATTTTTTAAAAGTTTCTATGAAGGTTTTGTTGGCTTTTAATACTATAAAATCCTTAAATATCTTAGAATCCTCAAAAATGCTTTTTATTATAGAATCTATATCTATGGTGCATTTTGCGTATATAGTTTCTAATACAGTATATATTATCGTTTTAATTTCATCTAAAGCTAGCTGCTTTGTTTGATTTATGCTGGTGGCTATGGCCTCCAAGCTTTTTATAACAGCGTTTTTATACATCTCCTCTTTGGCTTCTTTTTCTCTTAGTTGTTCTATAATGGCTTTTAGCTCGCTTTCTTCTTGAAGTAGTCTTTCTTTTTCTTTTTCTATGCTTTCAAGCTGTTCTTTTGAGATTTTCAGTTCCTCTTCAAGATTTTTTTTAAGCTCTATTAATCTTTTTATTTCCTCTTCTTTTAGCTGGAGTTTATTTTCTAGTTGTTGTATGGTATCTTTGTACTTTTGTATTTTGGCTTGGGTTTCTTTTTTTAAAAACTCTAAAACACTTGATATAGCTGATTCTTTGGTGTTTTTCTTTTGTTCTTTTTTGTCTTCCTTTTCTAATACGACCTCTTGAATGGCTTCAAAATGCTCATTCATAAGAAGCGCCGCCGGTTAAATCTATTTTGCCTTCATCTGCTAACTTCTTTATAACAGCTATTATTTCTTTTTGGGCTTTTTCTACATCAGCGGCCCTTACTGGTCCCATTGCTTCCATGTCTTCTTTCATTATAGTAGCTGCTTTTTGAGACATATTAGAGAAAAATTTATCTTTTATTACATCAGAAGCGCCCTTTAGAGCTATCATCAACGTATTCTTGTCTACGGCTTTTAATATCTCTACTATATCTCTGTTGCTTAGTTTTGCTATATCATCAAATACAAACATTTTATCTTTTATTCTTTCTGCTAGGTATTTGTCTTCTTGTTCTATCTTGGTTAAAATCTTATCTGTTATCTTCTTATCCAGCAAGTTTAAAACTTCTGCTGCCAAAACAAGACCGTTTGTCTTTTGCGAGAAACCGGTAAGACCTATACCTCTTATCTCTTCAGCTAGGTTTTCTATTAGCTCTCCTAAGAATTCTGGTGATATATTTTCCAATGTTGCAAGCCTTTTTGTTACTTCTACAGCTATATTTTCTGGTAGATATTGTAATACATCAGCTGCTCTCATAGGGCTTAACTGAGATAGCACCACTGCAATTGTCTGAGGATGTTCTTTTGCCAATAAAGAGGCCAAAACCTTTATATCTACTTTTTCCAACTCTTGGAAGCTTTTTATAATAGTGGAACTACTTACAAACTCGTATATTTTGGCAAACTTTTCTGGCGGTAACACCTTTCTGGCAAATTCTAAGAGCTGTTCTGTGTCTGGTGAAACTATTGTAGTTTCTTGGTATTCTTGTAAAAATTCTTTGGCTATCTCCTCTACATCTTGAAGAGTTATACCTTGGAGCGAGTTCATATTGATGAATATATCTTGTAGTTCAGACTCATCTAACTCTTTCATTATCTCAACCGCTACATCCGGCGGTAACGCCATCATCAATACCGCTGCCTTTTGGGCCTTTGTGAGTTTATCTACCGGCATAAGCTATTCTTTTGCTATTATAAACTATTTTTGTTTTTAAGACAATGGTTAATCCGAAGATTTAAAGAAGAGCCATGCATCTTGCCCACCCTTTGGAAATTTTATAAGATGATATTTACCTTTTAGTTTGGCGCCATTTAAAATAAAGTCGTATTTTGTATTGGTTCTTTCTAAAAGCTCAAAAGTTCCTTTGTCCCAGATTTTTACAACGCCAGCTCCATATTGACCTTCTGGGATAACGCCTTCAAAATTTGCATATTCCAGCGGGTGGTCTTCTGTCTGAATCGCCAACCTTTTAACATTTTTTTCCGTTGGCGGTTCTTTGGGTATAGCCCAAGATTTTAAAACTCCGTCCAAAGCCAGCCTAAAATCCCAATGAAGATGAGAAGCGTGGTGTTCTTGGACTACAAATATAGGTTCATGCTCTTGTGCTATGCTCCATTGTGGTTCTGGGGTTTTTGAAAAGTCCCTCTTTTCAGAATACTTACTCAACTTATTAGCTCCAACATAGTTTTTACAGCTTTTTCAAGACCAAACAAGACTGCGTTTGATATGATGGAGTGTCCTATGTTAAGCTCTTCTATTAAATCTTTCATATCTTTTATCAGGTGTATATTTTGATAGGTTATACCATGTCCTGCATATACTTTTAGATTTAATTCTTTTCCAAACTTTGCAGCGTTTCTAATCCTTTCTTTTTCTTTTTCTAAAAGCTTAAAATCTCTTTTGTAATAACTTTCTGCAAATCTTCCAGTGTGAAGTTCTATAGCATCTGCTCCTACTGCTTTTGACGCTTCCACTTGCTCAATATCTGGATCTATAAAGAATGAAACTTCTATGTCATTTTCTTTAAAATCTTTTATATACTCTTTTAAATAAGAAGCGTTGGAAATGATATCAAGCCCACCTTCTGTGGTAATTTCTTGCCTTTTTTCTGGGACAAGGGTAACCCTTTGTGGTTTTATCTCTAAAGCTATTTTTTTTATCTCATCTGTTGGGGCCATTTCTAAATTTAAAGGAAGTTCCACCAATTTTCTCACTAGCTTTACATCTTCATCTTTTACGTGTCTTCTGTCTTCTCTTAAGTGCATTGTTATTTGATGGGCACCAGCTCTTTTTGCTATAAAAGCAGCTTCTATAACTGAAGGCTCAAAGGTTTTTCTGGCTTCTCTTAGTGTGGCCACGTGGTCTATATTTACACCTAGCCTCATATTATTCCCACTCTATAGTGGCTGGTGGTTTTGAAGAGATGTCGTAAACAACCCTGTTTATACCTTTTACTTCTTGTATTATGCGCCTCATAACATGTTCTAAAAATTCGTAAGGTAGTTTTGAAGGTTCGGCTGTCATGCCGTCTTGGCTATCAACGGCCCTCAAAGCTAAGACTTTTTCATAAGTTCTGTTGTCCCCCATAACGCCTACAGATTTTATGGGTAAAAGCACTGAAAAAGCTTGCCACGTTTTATCGTATAAGTCCCACTTCTTTAATTCTTCTATAAAGATAGCGTCAGCCTCTCTTAAGATGTTTAAATCTTCTTCTGTCACTTCTCCTATAATTCTTATTGCAAGTCCAGGTCCTGGAAATGGATGTCTATACACCATATCTTTTGGAAGTCCTAGTTCAAGTCCTAGCGCCCTTACCTCATCTTTGAACAACTCTTTTAAAGGTTCTAAAAGCTTTAGATGCATTTTTTCTGGAAGTCCGCCTACGTTGTGATGGGATTTTATTTTGGCAGAGCCATGTATACCTGCGGATTCTACTAAATCTGGGTAGAGAGTGCCTTGAAGCAAAAACTCTGCGTTGTATTTTTTAGCCTCTTCCTCAAATATTTCTATAAATGTATTTCCTATAATTTTGCGTTTTTGTTCTGGGTCTTCTACGTTTTTGAGCTTTTCTAAGAAAATAGAGCTTCTATCTAAGGCTACTATGTTTAAACCAAGCTTTGTAAGATTGGAAATAACTTCCTTTGCTTCGTTTTTCCTAAGAAGCCCATGGTCTACAAATATACATGTTAATCTATCGCCTATTGCCTTGTGGGTTAAAGCGGCTGCTACGGCAGAATCTACACCACCTGATATAGCGCAGATTACTTTTTTGTCTTGAGTGATTTCTCTTATCTCCTCTATTTTGTGTTCTTTGAAATTTTTCATACTCCAGTTGGGTTTACAGTTTGCTATATTAAATAGAAAGTTTGAGAGCATCTTCTTGCCGTGTTCCGTATGGTAAACTTCTAAATGATATTGCACTCCGTATATTGGCTTAGTTTGATGTTTTATGACGGCATTTTCTGAATTATCCGAAAATCCTATAGACTCAAAATGTGGTGGTAATTTTGATACTTTATCGGCATGGCTCATCCATACCGAAGTATTTTGCGGAATATCTTTAAAAAATACGTCCTCTTTAAATTTTAAGTATGCTTTGCCGTATTCGTGTTTTTCTGATGGTTCTACAATACCGCCAAACTCGTAAGCTATCAGCTGGTGTCCATAGCATATACCAAGGATTGGAATATTTAAATCGTATATTCTCCTGTCTATGCGAGGCGCATTTTTTTCGTAAACGGAATGTGGCCCCCCAGATAATATTATTGCGCATGGATTTCTTGATGATATCTCTTCTATCGTTATATCTGGAGAGACTATCTCGCTGTAAACTCCTAGTTCTCTTACTTTTCTAGCAATTAGCTGCACATACTGAGATCCAAAGCTTACTATAACAACAGAGCTATCCAACCTTATAAGTCCCTTGTAAGTTTTATATCATCAACCTTTCTAATTCTCTTTTTTTCAAAATCTCTATATATCCTCTTTCGGTATGTATGATGCCTTCTTTTTTCCATTTGCTCATGATGCGTATAGCTGTTTCTACTGTGGTACCTGTCATCTCTGCTATATCTTGGCGAGTGATAGGAATTTCTATAGATATTTTGCCGCCTTCTTTTTCTTCACCTACTGATTTTGCAAGTTCCAACAGCACTCTAGCTATACGCTCTTCTACTCTACCAGAAGCTATAGATTTTAATATATCGTAAGCGTAAAGCAAGTTATGTGTAGCATCACATGTAACTTTTACAGCAAAAGCCGGATACTTTATTGCTAGATTTATAAAATCTTGATTAGACAAATACAATACCGAAGATTCTGTCATGGATTGAGCTGTGTATGTAGTCTTTATTTTGGATTTTATGCTTGACCCGCCCCATTCAATCCATCCAAACGTATCTTTTGGAAATACAAGCCTTACTATAATAGTACGGCCATCTTGGGTTTCTTTTATGAGCTTAACTATACCATCCATCAATATGAAAAGGCCGGGTTCAGACTCTTCCTCGAAGAATATATACTCGTTTTTTCTATACTCTCGTGAGTTTAAAAGACTTGCTACTTCCTTTATTTCGTCGTTTGACATATTTTCGAATATGCTAACACTTTTCAAAAATCTTATTTTTTGATCTATGCCACTTTTTGGTTTTTCCATAGTTTCCATACATTAACCTCCAAAATAATTTAAATTAGTGATATAACACTATGATTATACCATCATATAATAAATTTATGCAAAGAAAATATTTTTTCAAGATATTCTTTTATTCTAATACTTCCTTCTCTTGGTTTGTCTAAAATAGTATCGTATATATCATCTTCCATGAGTTCATCAAAATCCTCATAATCTATAGATTTTAAAAGCTCTTTTGCCTCTTTGGTTATTGTTATTTCCTCAGGTTTTATCCCCTCTAAGTAAAGCCATATCAAGGACCACGCCCTAGCTAGGCTTATAGGGTTATAACCCCCACCTCCTAATAGTATAAATTTTTTTGTGTAAGATTTTATAACGTCTATGGCTTTTATATAAATGTTGTTTGATAAATTAAACTTTGATAGATAGTCTTCTTTTAACGCATCAACCCCCATCTGTACCACGAATACCTCTGGAGCAAACTTATCAACGGCAATCTCCATAGCTTTTTCCAGAGCATATACAAACTCAGAGTCATTTATATCTTGTGGTAGGGGGATATTCATATTGTATCCAAACCCTTCTCCTGTGCCAAGTTCATTCTGATAGCCTACTTTAAATGGAAACGCATATTCTGGTGATTGGTGTAAACTTAGTAAGAAAACATCTTTTGAATCGTAAAAAGCTTCTTGGACGCCATCTGGATGATGGGCGTCCAAATCTATGTATATAATTTTTTTAAATCCGTTGTTTAATAGATATTTAATGGCAACTACTGGATCGTTTAGAAAGCAAAATCCATTTGCTCTTGACTTCATTGCGTGGTGCATACCACCAGCGGGGTTAAACGATACAAATTCTTTTGATGTTATATGGTTTTTAATATAATATTCTGCCGCTTGAACACTTGAACCTGTAGCAAGAAGAGAGCCTTTCCACATACCAGCCGATATGGGATTTTCTATAGTTCCGATAGAGTATTTTTCTCTTATATAGTTGCTGGATTTCATATTTGTGTCAGCTTCTATAAGGGCGTCTATATAGTCTTTTGTGTGAAATAGAAGAAGCTCTTCTATGGTGGCGTTTCTTCCTTCGATGTAGTTGGGGTCAAAACCGAGTGCTTTAATGTAGTTTAGCATCAAGGACACCCTAGGCACTCTTAACGGATGATTTTTGGGATACCTTAACTCTTTATACTTTTCGCTTGCTATTAAAATATTCACGCTTTTAAAAGCTAAAAAACGTTTGAATTAGGCTATTTGCCTAACCATTCGTCAAGTTGTTTTTCGCTACTTGGTGCCCCAGGATGCATTTTGCCATCCATCCCTATGATAGTTGGCGTTCCCTGCACTCCTAACTTCATGGCTTCTTGCATAGAATTTTTTATAAACGTATCCCCAGCAGGACATTGAGACATTGGCGATTTTGCATTGTAGGCAGCATGCAAGCTGTTCCAACCTTTCTTGTTACACCAAAGACCAACGGCAGATTGGAATGCACCTGGATGGATTGGCAATGGGAATAGTATAACCCTTACTTCTACACCGTTTTTATCTGCCCATTTTTGTATAAGGGGTTCTGCTTCGTGGCAGAATGGACATTTTGGATCGGTTATAAGATATATGTATTTGTCTGCAGGTGGCGGGTTTGTACCAAAGTAAGATTTCCCCTTGTAATAACTAAAGGCTACGTATTGGTTTAGGTTAGATTCTTCGTTTTTGCTTACCTTAAAGAATTGTTCCATTGTTTTTTGAGTGAGATTTTCTTTTGTGATGGCGTTTAGAAGCTGACCAGCTATAAAATAGTTGCCTTTTGGGTCTGTGTATATAACTGTTGGTGGTCCACCGTTTATTTTTACTACAACCTCGCAAAGACCCTTTATTTGTTGTAGTGGTTTTTCTGTGACTACTTCTACCTTGGCCCCAGGCGGTGTGAAGTGCTCTATGTTGGTGGTTAGCGTGCTAGTTGACGGGCATTTGGTAGTTTCTAATTTACTACATGCATTTAGTCCTAAGATTGCAATACCTAATGATAGCGTTATGCTATACTTAAACAGCTTACTTTTATTAAACTTAGTTTTCATTTTAACCTCCAAGCTTATTATATTAATATAACATGAAATTTTTGTGATAGGTTAAGAAGCTATTTTGGCTGGTTCTGAAGTATATTCTATAGTCTTGATATGTTTTATAGCTTCTTTTACAAATTCTACGTTTAGTTTGTGACCTCCCATGTAAGAGTATATATTTGCTGAAAATCTTATACCAGCTAAATATAAATCACCTATTAAATCTAGTACCTTATGACTAACGGGTTCATGAGAGTGTCTTAAACCACCTTTATTTAGTATGCCGCTATCGGTAAGAACTACGTTGTTTTCTAAAGAACCGCCTTTTCCAAGGCCCATCTTCTTTAGTTTTGCTATATCCTCAATATGACAAAACGTCCTAGCGCTTATAAGATTTTTGTCTTTTATCAGATTTTCTATTGGTGATTTATAAGTGTAGATTTGATGTTTTAAGAAATTTCCAAAAAAGCCTTCAAAGGTTATTGATAGCTCTTTGTTAGGTTTTGCCATTATGTATCTGTTTTCATTTGAAACCCTAACGATATTTGATAAATAGCCAAACAACTTTGGAGCACTTTGGGAAGCTCTATTTTTTTCTAAAAGCTTGAAAAACTCACAAGCACTGCCATCCATAATAGGTGACTCTTCAGAATCTAAAAATTCTATTACCACATTGTCTATATTGGCTAAATAAAGAGCGGCCATTATATGCTCTATAGTCCTGAAATATACTATGCCGTTTCCTATAGATGTTGAGTTTGAAGTATCAACGACGTTTTCTACATGGGCTTTTACTTTATAACCGTTTTTTAGAAATACTATACCAGTATTTTCTTCTGCCGGATGGAACTTAACTCTTGATAAGCTACCAGAGTGTATGCCTATACCTTCTATAACAAACGTATCCGATATGGTGTTTTGGAAAAAGCATTCTTTATCCATACACTTTTATATGAGCAAATTAGGTGCCAATGTGCGCTATGTATTTTGCTATCTTTTCTAAGCTTGGATTTTCTGGTACGTAAGTTACTTTTATTCCTTCATTTTTTATAGTGTTTGCTGTGGTGTTTCCTATGGCGAATATATCTTTTTCGTTTAAAAGATATTTGTAATTTTGCAAATTTTTTAAAAGCCCTATAAATGCTGACGGGCTTCCGAAAAAAACCCCGTCTACTTTTTTTATATTCTCTAGTATAGTTTGTAAGTCGTAGGTTTTCAGCCTTGTTTCATAGGCTTTTAGTATGAAAATATCTTTACCTTTAAGCATATTTTGAATATCTTCTGGTAATTCAAAATCTGTTCTTACCCATAGGCTTTTTTGGTTTATTTTCGGTAATATGTCTTTTATGGTATCTTCTACTACTATGTTCTTTTTGTCGTAAAACTTTAACAAAGACTCCTTTGTTTTCTGTCCCACAACGTATATATCTATATTTGCATTTTTGCAAATGGATATGTTTTGGAAAAATATCTCTACAGCCCTTTTGCTGCTAAATATTAGGCTTTTAAAATCAAAATTTGTCAATTCTAACGGCCTTTGATATATTTCTATCATAGGTAAGCTTATTGTGTTTATGCCGTAAGAAGAAAATATCTTTTTAGATTCTAAGTTGTCTTTTTCTTCTCTTGTAAGAAGAAGATTATACATTGTTGTAAATATTTTTTGCCAGCTTTGATAGTATGCCGTTTATGAAAGAAGGTGTTTTCTTGTTGCCGTATTTGTTTGATATATTTACATAATCTATTATAGCTTGTATATACTTAGCGGGTTTTATATATAAAAACTCTGAAAAAGACGCTCTTAAAATAGCTTTTTCTATACTTCCCAAATCGTCAAAATTCCAATTTTCAAGATACGAGGCTATCTCTTTATCTACGCTTTCTAAGTTTTCTTCAAACTTTGTTACAATAAGGTTTGTATACTTTTTGGTATTCTTTTGGACTGGCTCTTCCTCCATGTTTATAATCTCTTCTGATACGTTTTTTATATTACCACCGTTTATGTCCCATGCGTATAGTATCCTTATGGATAGTTCTCTTGCTTTTGCTCTTGTCTCTTTCATTATAAGCTCCAATAAAGAAAGCCCTTTTTTGTAAAGAGTTCTTTATCATATAAATGTTTGACATCTACTATTATTTTGGGGTCTGTGATTATGTGCTCGTAAAACTTAATATCGTATTCACCAAAAGCGTTGTGTTTTACCGCTACTATCACAGCGTCGTAAGGTGAAAAAGTATATGGATTTTGTAGGAGTTCAATGTCATATTCTCTAAACACCTCATCCTTGTATGCATTGGGGTCGTATACGTAGGTTTTTATACCAAACTCTTGAAGTTCTTTATATATATCTACAACTTTTGAGTTTCTTATGTCGGGTATATTTTCTTTGAAGGTCAATCCTAGTATTAGTACTTTTGATGATTCTATTTGTTTTCTTGCTTTTATTAAAAGCTTTAACACGTTTTGGACTACGAAGTTTGGCATTGAGTCGTTAACCCTTCTACCAGAGAGAATCACTTCGGGATGGTGCCCAAGTTCTTGAGCTTTGAAAGTAAGATAGTAAGGGTCAACGCTTATGCAGTGTCCTCCTACCAAGCCTGGTTCAAACCTAAGAAAATTCCATTTGGTAGCTGCAGCTTCTAATACATCTTTTGTATCTATATCCATTTTGTGAAATATCATAGAAAGCTCGTTCATTAGGGCTATGTTAATATCCCTTTGGGTGTTTTCTATGACTTTTGCAGCCTCTGCTACTTTTATGGATTTTGCTTTAAATACACCTGCTTTTACTACCTTAGCGTATACTTCGCTTATAAGGTTAAGACTATAATCTGTATCTCCAGAGACTACTTTTACTATATTTTCAAATCTATGAATTTTGTCTCCCGGATTTATCCTTTCTGGTGAATACCCTACGTAGAAATCTTTTTTCCAAACAAGGCCAGATTCTTTCTCTAAAATAGGCACACACTCTTCTTCTGTAAGGCCTGGATATACGGTGGATTCGTAAACTACTATGCTATCTTTTTGCAAATTTTTACCTACTATACTAGAGGCGCTAAAGATAGGCTTTAGGTCTGGGACTTTGTGCTTGTCTATGGGTGTTGGGACTGTTATGATTATAAATTTACACTTTTTTATATATTCTTCATCTGAGGTAAAGACTATGTTGCTATTTAGAAGTTCTTCTGTCGTCGTTTCTTTTGTCCTATCTATACCAGCTTTTAGCTCGTTTATTCTTACTTTGTTTATATCAAACCCTATTACGTTAAAATGTTTTGCAAAAGCTATTGCAAGCGGCAAGCCTACGTATCCAAGTCCCACTACGCATATAGATTCTTTTTTGCTTAGAAAATCATCCAAATTAATCATATTGTTTTTATTATGCCAAAATGCTTTTTACCCACTTGGATTTTCATGTCGTCTTCTACTGTGATTTCTTTGTTTGGGTCGGTTATCTTTTCACCGTTTATCTTTAAACCACCGCCTTGGATTATCCTTCTTGCTTCGTTGTTTGACTGAGCAAAGCCAAGCTTTACAATAAGCTCATAGGCTTTAAATCTTTCATTTTGTGAAAAGCTAAATACCGGTGCGTCTTTTGGAAACTCCTTTTGAGAAAAAGTAGATTCAAAAAATTCTTTTGCCTCTCTTGCTTTTTCTTCCGAGTGAAATCTTGATACTATTAGATAAGCAAGCTGTTTTTTGGCTTCCATCGGATGCATTGATTTTATAGCCTCTATCTCTTGAGGGGTTTTATCTGTTAAAAGCGTGTAGTAATCGTACATCAACTCATCGGATATGCTCATTATCTTTCCAAACATATCTTTTGGGTTATCCTTTAAAGCTATATAGTTCCCATAGCTTTTTGACATTTTTTTTACGCCGTCAGTGCCCACTAGAAGCGGCATCGTTATGCAGACTTGTTTTTCTAAACCATAGTCTTTTTGAAGCTCTCTTCCTACAAGCAAGTTGAATTTTTGATCAGTACCCCCTATCTCTATGTCTGCTTTTAGCACCACCGAGTCATAACCTTGAAAAAGAGGGTATAAAAATTCATGTATATGTATCGGTGAACCTTCTTTGTATCTTTTGTGAAAATCATCTCTTTCTAGCATCCTTGCCACGGTATATTTTGAAGTGAGGTTTATTATATCTTTTACGCTCATATTAGAAAGCCATTCGCTGTTGTATAAGATTTTTGTTTTATCTTTATCTAAAATCTTGAAAACTTGCTCTTGATAAGTTTTAGCATTTTCTAACACCTCTTCTTTAGAAAGAGGTGGTCTTGTTTCGTTTCTTCCGGTAGGGTCTCCTATCATTGCGGTAAAATCACCTATCAAGAAGATAATCTCATGTCCTAAGTTTTGAAAATCCCTTAACTTTTGCAAAAGCACCGTATGTCCCAGGTGTAAATCTTTGGCAGTGGGGTCAAAACCAGCTTTTACTACAAGAGGTTTTCCTTTTTTTAACTTTTCTACAAGCTCATCTTTTTCTATGATTTCTACTGCGCCTTTTTCTATAATCTCAAGCTGCTTTTGTATATCCATAGACTATATATTATACACGTTTTTCGGCTTTTGATATGCTATAATATCTATCTAGCCCTGGTAGCTCAATTGGATAGAGCATGGGACTACGGATCCCAAGGTTGCGGGTTCGACTCCTGCCCAGGGCGATTAGAAAAATGAACCTAGGACGAAGGATATCTTTTCCCTTGCGGTGTCTCCGGGTACTGGTTTTGTCTTGAAGGCTAGGTCTAATCTCACTGGCGCATAAGCTGTTATAAACCTTATACCAACACCGTAGCTTCCTAACCAATTGCTTGGCTTTAAACCAGACCAAGAGTCTGCGCCTCTACCAGTGTCGTAGAAAGCATCTACGTAGAAAATATTTTTATACAGAGGATAGTCTGCTTCAAAGTTTAATACTATTTCTCTAGTGGCTCCTATAGGCTCATCTGCGGAATCCAGAGGACCTGCATAACCGTAGCTATAACCTCTTATGGTGTAATCACCACCCACAAAAAACTCATCATCCAAAGGTACTACAGAATTTGAGTAAGCCTGAGCCCATCCAATAGTTTCTCTTGCTGAGAATATTGTGCCTGTATAAAATATATGATCTTTTATGAAGTTTGCATTAGAAAGCACCAACTTTTGATACTTTTCAGTACCACCTAATACTGGTAGTGCTATTGTGTAGGTTATAGATTGGATAGAGCCTTTGGATGGGAAAAGATAATAGTTTGTTGTATTGTGAGACAAAGAGAATATGAGTTTTCTAGCTTGCCAGGTGCCTGCTTGGGATTGGATTACAGGAGGCGTAGATGATGATATGTCTGAGTATGTTACTTTTTGTATGCTTGTGCCAGCGCTTGCATACCAATATTCTCCAAACTCTCTTGTAAAAGATAGGTCAAAGCCTACTCTTTGAACAGTATAATCGATATAATAAATCTTTGTATCGTACAATGAACCAGTCACGTCTATGGGCTTATTAAATAGCCATTTGTGTGTGTAGCTTATAGAATCGTTTTCGTAGTTAGCACCGTAAGACAATGATATACCAGCTATATCACCGGTACCTAGAAAGTTACCTTTCCTTATAGATGCAAAACCAGCCAAGCCTGTTACTTGGTTGTATCCAAGACCTACAGAAAATTGACCAGTGTATCTCTCTTGAATTTTTGTGTATATATCATCGAAGTTGTCTGGTCTTGGTACTGGTACTATCTGGACATTATCGTAGTATCCAAGGTTCATTATGCGATCCTTAGACCTACTTAGCTCGTGTCTTGTTATAAGATCATACTCTTGTACCCTCATCTCCCTTCTTATAACGTAGTCTCTTGTTTCATAATTTCCCCTTATGTGTATCTTTCCTGCATATACTGGTCCACCTTCATATACGTGGAAAACTAAATTTACTGTTTTATTTTTAAAATTTGGCTCCTTTTTTACGCTTGTATACTCGTTAATAAATCCTATTTGACCATATTTGTCAAATATTCGTTTCTTGATGAGTTTTATAATAGATTTTTTGTAATATCTTTTGCTATCTCTGTGCTCTATTATCTTATCCAAGAGTTCATCTTTAGAGTACATCTTGTTGCCTTTGAAAACAATGTTTCCTATCTTGTATCTTGGTCCTTCATTTATTGTTATTGTAATATTTACCCAGTGTCCATGCTTTTTAATGATAGGCTTATCTATTTGTACTTCGAAAAACCCTTCGTCTTCATAAAATTTCTTAAGTCTTTTTATATCATCCATAAGTATGTGTTTGTTAAAAGGTGGATGCCATCTAAAAGCCAGTAAACTAAAAGGCTGAGTTTTCATGTGATCCAACAGTCTTCCGTCGCTAAAGGTTTTATTGCCTTTAAAATGTATATCCATTACATAAGTAGGCTTTGTTTCTTTTATATAAAACACCAGTCTAGAAGCGCCTTTCACTGGGATTATCTTATAGCTAATACCAACATGAGAATAGCCAGCTTCTTCGTAAGCTTTTTTGATGCGTTCCATGAGTTGGTGTATATCTTCTTCGCTTAAAACTTTACCAAGTTGAAACTGCTTTATTATTTCTACTTTTTCGTTTATGCTGGAAGCTGGCGTTAGACCTCTGGTGGCTTGGTTTAAACCAAACTTTCCAACCTCTGTTTCAATACCAAGTTTCTTTGCCAAATCCTTTGAACTAAGCCTTTTGTTGCCTTTAAACTCTATTCTATATATAATAGGCAAATCCTCTACTATATATATAAGTTTTACGTGGTCATCCTTTTTAACTTCTTTTACAGCTATATTTTTAAAATAACCGGTCTCATACAATCTTTTTATATCTTCCGCAAGCATTGTTTGAGAAAATTGCATGCCTGGATGTAGTTTCATAAAACCTTTTATTAAACTAGACTGTATGTATCTGTTCCCAACCACCTCTATTTTTGATATGGTTTGAGAAAAACCCAAAGCCACGAATAAAAGAAGCGCAAAAAATATTTTTTTCATTAGTACTTTCTTTCCTCCGGCTTATAAAGGCTTATATCCACGTCTTTATAAGTTAAGATAAGTTCTCCGCTTTCATTATAACAAACTACCGAGTGTTTTAGGAAGTTTTTGTCGTCTCTTTCCTTGTAATCTTCTCTTGAGTGTCCTCCCCTTGACTCTCTTCTGTTTAAAGCGCATAGCGCCACAACCCTTGATAACTCAAGCATATTTTTTAATTCCAAAAGCTCGATAAGGTTTGTATTAAATACTCTGGATTTATCAGAAACTGGTATGTAATTCCACATATCTAAAAGTTTTGTGAGGTCTTCGTAAGCTTCTTTTAAAGAGTCTTCTGTTCTAAATATACCCATGTTAAACCATGTAGTTTCTCCCATTTTATTTCTTACTTCGTAAAGCTTTACATTTCCTTCTCTCTGCATTAAAGAGTTTATATAAGATTCTGAATGTATAGAAGGTTTGTTGTTGGAAAAGTCTACATTCTTTGCATATTCCCTGGCGTATTCACCGGCATATTTTCCAAATACCACCAGTTCTGTAAGAGAATTTCCGCCAAGCCTGTTGGCGCCGTGCACAGAAACACAAGCACATTCACCTACTGCCAAAAGACCTTTTACGCTCGTTTCTGAGCTTTTAAAATCAATCACATCTATACCACCCATACAGTAATGAGCAGTGGGTCTTATGGGTATAGGCGCTTTTGCCGGGTCTATACCTTCAAAATCTATAGCCAATTGTCTTACTTGAGGAAGTTTTTCGTTTAGTTTTTCCTCTCCTAAATGCCTTAGGTCTAGATAAACGTAAGCACTTGTTCCCTCTCCTATGCCAAGTCCATTTTTTATTTCAAGCTCTATGGCTCTTGAGACTATATCTCTTGGGGCTAACTCCATTTTGTTTGGAGAATACTTTGACATAAATCTTTCGCCATTGACATTTATAAGGTACCCACCTTCTCCTCTAGATGCTTCCGATAGCAAAATTCCGGTTTTTGCAAGTCCAGTAGGGTGAAACTGGATAAACTCCATATCTTTTAAAGCTATACCTTTTCTTAGAGCTATCGCTTGTAGATCCCCAGTGTTGCCTGAGGCGTTTGTGCTTCTATGCCAGTATATCCTAGCAAAGCCACCACCGGCAAGTATCAAGACTTTGGTTTTTATATACAACACACTAGAATCTTTTATATTTAAAAGCTCAAGACCCTCTACTCTGTTGTCTTGAATGTCTATATCAAGCAAAAAGTACTCGTTGAAAAAATCTATATTTTCTTTAGACATTGCTTGTTCAAATAAAGTGTGTAAAAGCACATGACCAGTCCTATCCGCAGAGTAAACTGTTCTTGGAAAAGATGCTCCTCCGAAAGGTCTTTGCGCAATTTTACCATCTTTTGTTCTTGAAAATGGTACACCCATTCTATCTAGCTCATATATTAGCTCTGGAGCATATTTGCACATAAAGAGTACAGCTTGCTGGTCTGCTAAAAAATCCGAGCCTTTTATCGTATCAAAAGCATGTTTTTCAAAAGAATCGTTGGGATCAGCAATGCCGATGCTTGCGTTCATTCCTCCTTGAGCGGCACCAGTGTGGGACCTGGTGGGGAATACTTTGGAGACAATCGCTATTTTTATATTTTTATCTTTGGAAGCTTCTATGGCAGCCATAAGACCTGCACCACCACCACCTACTACAACAATATCGTACTTTAGCATACAAATATTATATATGAAATTGGTAAAGTTCTACTGAGATTGGTTGTTGTTTTCTATATTCCATTTGTTTTCAAAGTTGGTATTGGGTTTTTCATATTTGGCTAACGTTGTTAACTCGCTACCTTTTATATTTAAAATAGTTATTTCTACCCTTCTATTCATGGCTTTGTTTTGTGGCGTGGTATTTGGAACTAAAGGATGATATTTCCCATATCCAGCTATTTTTACCTTAGAAGGGTCGAAGCCTTTTGATATAAAATATTTTGCCACAGAAGCCGCTCTATCTGTAGATAGTTCCCAGTTGGAAGGGAAAATAGGTGTATGTATAGGTGTATTGTCGGTGTATCCATCTACTTCTATAGGATTTGGTAAGCTTGATATAATTTTGTATATGGAATCTAGTAATGGATAGTATTTAGGGTCTATATCTGCACTGCCGCTTTTAAACAACACAGCATCTTGAAGTATAAGTTTTATCCCTTGTGGTACAAGCTTTATTTGGAACTTACCCTCTAAACCTTGTTTTTTTAGCATTTCTTGTATTCTTTTTAATTGCATGTTTATGTACTGGCCTTTTTTGGTTAGTTGAACTTTTGGCAATACAGGTTGTGGTAGTATTTGGGCTGGTAGTGTTTGCTCAAATGGAAGTATCCTCATACCCATAGCTTTTGCGAAAGCTTCTGCATATATAGGTATAGCCTTAGAACCTCTCATTATGGCGTATAATGCAATGAATAGGGCAAGTAAAAGCGTTAAAAAGTCAGCATACGGTATCGCCCATCTTTCTGAAGCTTCTTCTGGACATTTATGTTTTTTAGCCATATTTATCACACATAAGCATTGAGTTTTTCTTCTATAAGCCTTGGGTTTTCACCTTTGGCTATAAGCCTTACACCTTCTATTGTCATATATCCAGCCATTACTATCATATCCAGCTTTGTTTTTGATTTCCTACTCCATGGTCCAAATACAAGGTAAGAGCTTGTTATACCATAAACTGTTGCTACGAAAGCTGTTGATATACCCTCTGCAAGTTTGTTTGGGTCGTTTAGCTGTGTAAGAGCATGCATAAGCCCAAAAACAGCTCCTGTAAGTCCCATCGTTGGTGAGGTTTCAGAGCATGTTTTCCAATACTCAACACCTATTTTTAATTCTTCTTCCTCTTTTGCTAATTCTGCTTCTAGTATAGAAACTATAGTTTCTTCGTCCATGCCAAGCACCATAAGTTCTACTCCACGTTTTATTAGTGGGTCTTTTATTTCATCTATGCTAGATTCAAGGCTAAGGATACCCTCTTTTCGAGCTTTGTTTGCTATTTCCATGATTTCTTCTTTAGTTTTTTCAGGGTTTACTACGCTACTGCTAAATACCATTTTTAGAGCTTTTATTATATAGCCTACCTTACCGGCTGGTACAGAGCCAAGGACCCCTAAGAGCGTGGATGGTACTACTATCAAGAATGCTGGTGGTTGTATTAGAATAGCAAGATGAGCCCCGTCTATAAAAGCTCCCAACAGTAAAGTACCAAAAGCTAAAAACCCTATTATAGAGAATATATCCATACTTTGCCTACATATCGGTAAATTTTGCTAATATTTTAAATATATCACGTTTTTTTATTTTAAAGGATGCTTTGTTGCATATTATTTTGGCATAAGATTCAAATATCTCTTCCATTACAATTAGCCCATTTTCTTTTAGGGTATTGCCCGTTTGTGTTATATCTACTATATAGTCGCTCAGACCTATTATTGGTGCTATTTCTACAGAACCGTTTAGTTTTATGATATTTATTGAAACATCTTTTTCTTCAAAAAATCTTTTGGCTATGTTTACATATTTTGTGGCTACCTTTGTGAAATGAAGTATCTTGTAATCTTCAAGTTTTTCTGGTTTGCCTGCCACCACCATTTTACATTTTCCTATATTTTTAAGGTCTAAAAGCTCGTAAACATCCTTTGGGTCTTCTTTTAATACATCTAAACCCACCACACCTAAATCTGCCCCGCCTTGCTCTACATATGTTGCCACATCAGATGGTTTTACTATTAGAAATTTAAAGCCGTCCTTTTCCACTATAAGCTTTCTACTTTCTTCAAGCTTTGAAGGTATTATATTTTTTTTTAAAAAAAGCTCTGATACCTCTTCTAAAAGCCTTCCTTTTGGTATTGCTATTCTAACCATCAAATTCTGGTTTAAGCCTTATAAGCACCTCACCTGGATTTATAACTTCACCTATTTCTACTAAAATTTCTTCTACTTGCCCATCTATGGTGCTTTTTATTTCGTTTTCCATCTTCATGGCTTCTACTATTAAAAGTGTATCACCTTCTTTTACCCTATCTCCTATGCTAACCTTTATGTCTACGACCTTACCAGATATGTTTGAAGATATATCGCCTATATCTTGAGCTTTTGGTCTTCTTGGTTTTACAGATATACCCTCTGGAATATCACCGCTTGCTACTTTTTGCTGGGATATAGATATTTCTTTTATAGGTTCTATAGCTACTTCTTCCAACTGATCGTTTATTCTTACAAAAAATATTTTTCTATCTTTTGATATACTCTCTCTACCTACTATTTTTATATTAAATTGTTCACCATGAACCGCAACATTGAATTCGACAGGTGCATTTTCATTGCAGTCGGTGTAAGCATATTCAACTTCTTTTTGTACCAATCCTTTTTCAAATTTTTCTCTCCATTCAAAAAACTCTTTAGCTACCACTGGTAATATAGCATAGGATAAGACGTCTTCTTCGTTTCTTGCGCCAGCTGTGTATGCTTCTTTTCTTATCTCTTCTAACTCGTTTTGAAGAAGGTCAGCAGGTCTTATGTCAAAATATGTTTTATCCTTTTCGTCTTTTAATATGAGCTCCATAATTTCTGGTTTTATAGGAGCAGGTGGTCTTCCGTACAAACCTTTTACGTAATCTTTTATTTCTTTTGTAACTACTTTGTAGCGCTCTTTGTTTATTACATTTAAAAATGCCTGGGACCCTACCATTTGACTTGTTGGTGTTACAAGAGGAGGGTAACCTAAATCCTCTCTTACTCTTGCCACTTCTTTTAACACTTCTTCTAATTTGTCTTCTAAGTTTTGCTCTTTTAACTGGCTTATAAAATTGCTTATCATACCGCCTGGGACCTGATGGGTTAAAACCGATACATCAGGATACGGTGGTAAAGTGTCGTATTTTTTATACTTTTTTCTTACCTCTCTGAATATGTTTCCTGCCTCTTCGTAAAGCGCCTGGTCTACATCTACTTGATACCCAAACTCTTTAAATACATATATCATAGTTTCACCAGAAGGATGGGATGTCTGAGAAGATAGGCTGTAAAAAGCAGTATCAAACATAGTAGCTCCTGCCTCTAACGCTTTTAGTTGAGTCATGTTTGCAAGTTCTGCTGTAGTTTGCGTATGTATGTGAATTGGAAGTTTGAATTCTTGTTTTAGAGCTTTTACCAAATCAAAAGCCATTTTTGGTGTTAAAATACCGGCTTGATCTTTAATGGATATTATGTCTATACCCATATTTACTAAATCTTTGGCTATCTTTAAATAGTATTCCACAGTATGTACTGGGCTGGTAGTATACGACAATACGCCTTTTACAATAGCGTTTAAGCTTTTGGCAGTTTCTATGGCTTTTCTCATATTACGTACGTCGTTTAACGCGTCAAATATTCTAAATACTTCTATGCCGTTGTCGTAAGACTTCTTCACAAAAGCTTCTACAACATCGTCTGGATAATTCCTATAGCCAACGATATTTTGTCCTCTTAAAAGCATTTCTAATTTTGTGTTTTTTGCAATGGATTTGAATTTCTTCAAGCGCTCCCATGGGTCTTCCTTTAGATACCTAAGACATACATCAAACGTTGCACCGCCCCATACTTCCAACGACCAAAAACCACATTTGTCCAATATTTCTAGAGTTTGTACCATATCTTCTGTTCTTACTCTAGTGGCTAAAAGGCTTTGTATACCGTCTCTTAGGCTTACATCTGTAAAAAGCAATTTCTCCATACCACTATTATACACTAAAAATGCTAAAATAAATCTTTATGGTTGAAAAGTTGAAGGCATATATAGACAAATTCTTAGATTTTATAACGCTTCATCACGAAGTCCCGATTCATATGATTTTGCTGTCCTTTTTAACTGGGCTACTTGGTGGTATAGGCGCTATAGTGTTTAGGTCCATGATAGCGTTTTTCCATAACCTATTTTTTTATCAAAAGATAGATATTTTTTACAACGCCGATAAGCATAGCCCTCCAAGTCCTCTTGGTTGGTTTGTGATGTTTGTGCCTCCTTTGGCTGGTATGGTGGTGGTTTATATAGTGCAAAATTATGCCATAGAAGCTAAAGGATTTGGTACCCCCGAAGTATTACACGCTATTTATTATAGGAAAGGTAGATTAAGACCTAGGATTATTGGGGCTCGTATCTTAGCATCGTCTATATCTATAGGTGCTGGTGGCTCAGTAGGTAGGGAAGGCCCGATAGTGCAAATAGGTGGTGTTATAGGCTCCACACTAGGGCAAATATTTAAATTAGAATACTGGCAAATTTATACGCTAATAGCTGCTGGGGCTGGTGGTGGTATAGGCGCAGCTTTTAATACGCCGTTGGCTGGTGTAGTTTACGCTTTGGAAGTAATATCGCCAGAAGCTAGTGTAAGGACTATTATACCTTCTATAATATCTGCGGGAGTTGCTAGTTATGTAGGAAGACTTTGGTGGGGTAATAAACCTTCTTTTATAGTAGAAAATGCCAAATTTATAATGCCGTCTATGAAGGCCTTGCCGCTTGAAGCGGTTTTATTTTACATATTTTTAGGTATTTTGGTGGGTATAGGTGGGGCTATGTACGTATATTGGATATATTATTCTGAAGCGGTTTTTGTTAAAATCTCAAAAAATCCTTACATAAGGCATTTTGTAGGTATGACCATAGTGGGATTTTGTGCGGTTGTGTTTATGCATTTTACAGGGCATTATTATGTTCAAGGTATAGGCTATTCTACGGTTCAGGATGTGCTAAATGAAGTTATAAAAAATGCGTGGTTTTTGATACTATTATTTTTTATGAAGCTTGTGCTAACAGGCGTTTCTCTTGGCTCTGGTGGTTCTGGCGGTGTTTTTTCGCCGGGGATTTTCATGGGGGCTACTTTAGGGGGCGGTGTTGGGCTTTTGGCAAAACAAATAGACCCTCATATACCTATAAACATGGTATCTTCTGGAGTCGTGGGAATCGCCGCTATGCTAAGTTCTACTGTTAGCGCACCAATTACTGCTGTTGTGATGAGTTTTGAAATGACGAGAGATTACAGAGTTATAGTACCATCTATGATAGCATCAGGTGTGGCTTTTGGGGTAAGGCGTATGATAATACATTACAGCATAGATACGTTTAAATTAGAAAAACAGGGTTTTCATATACCAGAGACTTATATAAGGGTGTTGCACTATCCCAAGCATGAAGATTAAACATGGGCGATACAGGGCTCGAACCTGTGACCTCCACCGTGTGAGGATGGCGCTCTCCCAGCTGAGCTAATCGCCCTGAGATATTTTCTTAGAAGTATTTTAGTAAACCTTGAACTATTTTGTTAGTATCTACCTCATAAGTACCGTTAGATATTTTGGCTTTTATTTCTTCAATCTTCTTTTTCATATCTTCTAGGTTTGTTCCGGAATCTGGTTTTAGGCTTTTAGCTATAGAAGACAATTCTAGTTTATATCCTTGAGTATTGCTTTCCTCTTGAAGGGTTGTGTTTTCCTGGGTAGACCTTTCAACGTTTTTTTGTGTTTTATCCTTCCCGATGTTAGAAGTATCTAAGCCAATATTCTTATAAACTTCTCCTTCTATCCTATTCATAACTACACCTCTTTTAATAGTATCGGATACTTATAAAAATATTTTAACATTAAATATTTGCAATGTTTTTATGAAGATAAAAAAGTGCTCTTGCTCCCAAAAGGAGCGAAGCCATAAGCCAATCTATCCATATTAAGAAAGCTATAATAAGCCAAAGCGATGCATAAACAATACTTTTTATAAGAAGGTGTGAGATATAAATAGTGATTACATATTTTAAAAGCAGCAAGACACTGGACTCAGCAAAAGATACCCCCATTGTATAAAGTTTATTCAGCTTTTTCTCTGGTATAAAGATAGAGTATATAGAATAGAAAAATACTGAAAAAAACAAAAGATAACTTACGTTCTTTGTAAACTCAAGCGGCAGATTCAAGTGTTTAAACACCAAGCTTATGTAAAATAGGTAAACAGAACCACCAGTAAACACTACCACAAAGAAAAGAAGATACAAAAAGTATATTGGCTCTATGCGTTTTGCTTCTTTCTTATTCCACATAAGGCTTACAGCGTAGTCAAGATCCTTTATGAAACCTGTGGCGAAGTATAAGGATACCAAAGCACCTATGATACCTGCTTTTAACCTTTTTTGTTCTAAATAAGATATGTCTTTAATCATTTGTCTAGCAAAATCGGGAAACATGGCACTGAGATGATAGATATAGTTATCTATTTTGTTTTCTAAAAACATATGTAAGAAAAAACCGGCGCCAAGTATGAGCGGTACTATAGACATTATGAAGCTGAAAGATAAAGCACCAGCATGGTAAAGTATTCTTAATCTAAAAAAATCCAATAAAAAGTTTATCAGACTTTTCACATACTTAAAACGCCGCTGTGAGCAAAACTATTATACCGGCCACTATAACCCCTAAAACTACAATCGTAGTAATAAGGTCTAAAGTGCCCATTCCTCTATCCATCTTTCACACTCCTTTAGTCCTTTTGAGGACTATTTCTTTAAATTCTTTAAGAGTTGGGTTTATATGTATGGTCTCACTTAGTTTGCCTTCCAATACCTCCATGGTTTTATAACCATTACCTGTGATATAGGCAACTACTATTTCGTCAGCTTTGAAATGACCCTGCTCTGCTAATTTTTTAAGCACAGCTATAGTGGTGCCTCCAGCTGTTTCTGTGAATATTCCTTCTGTTTGAGCTAAGAGCTTCATGCCTTCTATTATTTCGTCGTCGCTTGCGGTTTCCCATGTGCCACCGGTCTTTTTTACTACATCAAGAGCGTATATACCATCCGCTGGATTACCTATAGCTATTGATTTTGCTATGGTGTTTGGTTTTACGGGTTTTACAAAGTCAAGACCTTCTTTAAAGGCTTGAGCTATTGGAGAACAACCTAACGCCTGAGCGCCGTATACTCTAGTGTTGTATTTATCTATTAGTCCTACTTTATAAAACTCTTCTATACCTTTGTAAATCTTTGTTATCAAAGAGCCGCTTGCTGCCGGAGCTACTATAGCATCTGGAGCTGTCCAACCAAGTTGTTCTATGGTTTCAAAAGCAAGCGTTTTTGAACCTTCTGCATAGTATGGCCTTATATTTATATTTACAAAAGCCCATCCTAAGTCGTTGGCAATTTCTGAACAAAGCCTGTTGACATCGTCGTAGTTGCCATTAACGGCCACAACAATAGGATTGAATACAAGACTACCTATTATCTTTTGAGATTCTAAATTAGACGGTATGAAAACGTAGCAATTTAAATCTGATTGTGCACAGTGAGCTGCTACAGAGTTTGCCAAGTTACCGGTAGATGCGCAGGCCCCTGTATCGAAACCAAATTCTTTTGCTTTGGAAAGAGCCACAGATACAACTCTATCTTTAAAAGACAGCGTAGGGTGATTTACGGAGTCATCTTTTATATATAGATTGTTAAGACCAAGTAGCTTACCAAGTTTATTGGCTTTTTTTAAAGGAGTAAAACCAGCCGTAAGCCCCACGGTAGGGTTTTCTACTGGCAATAAATCTATATATCTCCAGAGACTCTTAGGACCTTGAGATATTTTTTCTTTATTTATGGTGCTTTTAATATAATCATAATCATAGTTTACTTCCAAAGGACCAAAACAAAACTCACAAACGTGTATTGGTTCTATGGGATATTCACGCTTGCACTCTCTACACTTTAGTCCTTTGAGTTTTGCCATTTCTTAAAAACCTCCAAAATGTGATAAATAATTATTATAGCTCTTTTAAGAAATTATTGATACATTTTCTTGTTTGTGAGGCTTTATAACTTGATTTAAGCTTCTGCCGGTCTTTTTCCTTGCCACTTCCACTAAGCCAAGAGCGGTATAACCATAAACGGTAGTCTGGACGTTGTCTTTTGAAAAGCCTTCTTTTAGAACGCTTAGGACTTCTTTTCTGTGGTTTTGGTCTTTCATAAAAATAAAATCTATCATTACTATGCCACCCATATTTCTTAATTTTAGCTGTCTTGGAATCTCTTTTGCCGCTTCTAAGTTTGTTGAAAAAGAGCTTGATTCTATGCAATCGCATGTATTTTTACCGCTGTTTACGTCTATTGTGACCATAGCTTCTGTCTCTTCTATAACCAAAAATCCACCGCTTTCTAGCCATACGTATTTGCTTAAAAGCCTATTTATATGTTTTTCTATTTCAAAGAGGTTTTCAAGCTTTTGATTATCTATAACAAGCTCAACGTTGATGTTTAGTTCGTTTGATAAAGTGAAATTTACAATATCGTTGTAAACCTTTGAATCTGATACCAAGATTTTTTCTATATTTGAAAAATAATCTTTTATCATAGATATATAAGAAGGCTCTTTGCTCTCTAACTCCATTATAGTCTTGTATGATATATCTTTTATTCGTTTTACCTTTTGCCTAAAATATGTTAGCTCTTTTCCTATATCTTTTATATCTGCGTTTTTAGCTTGGGTTCTTAGTATTATTGATTCTTTTTCTGCTAAAAGCTCAAGCATTTTCTCCAAATAATCATTTTTTAGTGTTTCATCAAAAAGATGAGAGAATTTTATAGATTTTTCAGCCTCTTGATATATGATGTATTTTCCTCTGAATGTAAGTTTTGTGGTTAATTTAGCACCCTTAAATTTTGAAGGTTCTTTTTTCACTTGTACTATTACATAGTCCCCTATCTTGTAGGTTTTATCGGCTTCTTTAAAGGGTAAATATCCATCTTTTTTTAAGCCTATATCTACAAAATATCCTTCTACCCCTTGGGTTATAGATTTTATCTTTCCTAAGAATATGGCTGATGTATAATCTGGATTGCTTAAGTTGTCTACTTTTAAATCTAATAGCTCGTTATTTTTGAAAAGCATAGAAAATATTAAATCTTTATCTTTATGTACCACTAACTTCATCTTTTATATTGTCCAATATTTTTAATATTTTGGCTGCCCTATCAAAAGAGTTATCTTCTAAACCATCCAAAAACTGACTTATCATATCTAAAAGTTTATTACCGTCTTTTCTTGTATATGAAATACCGTCCTCTGTTATAATCTCTTCGTCGGCAAAGTTCATAAAAATTTCTCCCTTTTGGGTGTGTACAAGCCAGCTTCTATCTACAAAATGATGATTCCATGCTACTTTTAGACTAAAAGGTACATCTTCACCAACTCTGCCTCTTATTTCCCATATATGTCCTTGGCTTATATTTTCTATATATATATCGCCAAAAAGATATATAAGGTTGTACAAATCATGCCAAGCCAAATCCCACAATGGATTTATGTATCCTCTTCCTTTGTTTAGTCTTTTTATCTCTATGGATTTTGGTTTTATATGTTTTGGAAATTCTTTTATGCATATAGAAAACCGCTCTATTTCGGATATCCATATTCTATGTTTAAAATCATTCAACGTTGTAAATTCGTTGTAAGATGTGGCTGGGGGCTTTTCTATGAGTATGTCAGCGCCTATATTTAGAAGCCTTTTTGCTATTTCTACATGATGCACAGGGTTAGTGGCTATGATGGCTTTGGATATGGGAACCTGTATATCGCCGATATCACATGTATACATTAATCCTTTGTCAGATATTTTATCAATGTCAGTGTCACATAGTATTATCTTATCTGTAATTTGTTTTAATATATTTAAGTACTTGCTTCCCATATTGCCAACGCCTATCAACAATATGTGGTTGTCTTTTTTCATACCTCACCTAGCTTATAAGATTTTACAAGCAACCTTTGTTGCTCTATTATATAGTTTCTTATATAATCTTCTTGGTCTTTTCCTATTGTGTCAAATTTTATACCGTAACAATAATGGTCTACGGCGTCAAATTTGTTTCTTATTTCTCCAGCTATCAACAAATCTTTATCATATATATGAAATTTTATAAAAACTTTCTGAAACTCTTGTAAAGAAGCGCTGGTGCAAAATCTAGCTCCACCTATGCTCAGATCTTTTATAGTGCCCTCTATTAATTTATCTTCCTCTGGCTCTGGCAAAATTTGCTCTTTTTCATAAGTATCAAGCTCATCTTTGGTGGGTAGGTATATATGGGCTTTGAGACTAAGTTCTATTCTTACGGCATCTCTTATGGGAACTCTTGTTATCTTGTCTGAGTGTTCTACTTTGAGCAGTATTTTGCCAGCATCTTCTGATATTCCTACTACTTTTGAGGTGAAAGAAGTTTGGACATAATCTTGCGTTATAAAGCTAAATGTAATATAATCACCTATTTTTATCGGCGATGAGTTGACGTTGTAAAGAGCCAAGTAAATATAGTTTTCATCTTTATCCCATACTACAGCTTCATATTGTCTTTCGTTAAATATAATCTTACCGCTTTGATATAGCTCTATATCTTTTGTGGTTGATATAGGTAAAAACCATGGGATTCTATCAAATCCTAATTTATGCCTCATGTTATCTATTAGTTTAGAATAGGTCATATCTTTTTTTAATATTTTGGATGATATTATATCAAAAACCTTTTTGTTGTTGAAAATAAGTGCAATATTCCATCTGTAATCTGATGAATATTTCCACAAAAGCTCTGCTTCCAAATCTGATAATCCGTATTCTGTAGCTTTTTTAAAAAATTCTTCTTTTAATCTAGATGTTTTCTTCAATTCTACAATTGCATAAGGTAGCAGAAAAAATAAAAATACAACTAATAGCAGCATCCATAGGACTATTATTATGTTTGTTGTATTTGAACTGCTGTACCATATATTTACCGCCTGTTGTAATGTGTTCATTACATATTATTCGGTATTTTGAAGATATCTTTCAACAGACATAGCTGCTATACAACCTTCGCCAGCTGCAACCACCACTTGGCCAGTTTGACCGCTTCTACAGTCTCCGGCTGCAAATATACCTGGAACTGAGGTTTCCATATTTTCATTTACTTTTATATAGCCATACTCGTCTATCTCAACCAAATCTTTTACAATATCTGTGGCTGGTATCATACCTATAAATATAAAAACACCATCTACTGCTAATGTTGAATGTTCACCGGTCTTGGTATCTTCTAAGAGTAAAGAGTTTACAAAGTCGCTACCTTGTATAGCTTTTACTACCTTGTTTGGTATGAACTCTATTTTTGGGTTTGCAAATAACCTGTCTTGAAGAAGGGGTTTTGCTCTAAGTTTGTCTCTTCTATGTATTAGATATACCTTTGAGGCAAAGCGTGTTAGAAAATTTGCTTCTTGGACTGCCGAATCTCCACCACCTACAACTGCTATCGGTACATCTTCGAAAAGAGCTCCATCGCAAGTGGCGCAATATGAAACACCTCTATTTAGAAATTCTTTTTCTCCTGGTACATCGAGAGTTCTCATCCTGGCGCCGGTGGTAATTATAACGGTTTTAGCTTTTAGCTCTGAGCCGTTATCTAGTTTTACGATTTTAATGTTATCAGATGTATTTTCTACCGATATCACACCTTGTCTATGAATTTTAAGCCCAAATCTTTCTGCTTGGGCTTTAAACTTGTTGGTAAGCTCTTTGCCGCTTATGCCCTCTGGAAATCCTGGATAGTTTTCCACTAAGTCTGTAATAGCTATCTGACCTCCAAGGGTGGCTTTTTCTAAAAGCACAACATCCATTTTAGCCCTAGCGCAATAAAGGCCGGCCGTAAGACCAGCCGGACCACCGCCAACTATTATACAATCGTAAATCTTATGAGTGTTTATCATAAGTTATTTTTAATCATCTTTCTTAAGCTATCTTCTGGCTGAACACCAACTCTAGTATCTACCACTTCTCCATTTTTAAACATCATTATGGTAGGAATAGCTCTAATACCATATCTCATAGAAACACCAGGGTTGTCGTCTGTGTTTAGCTTTCCTACTTTTATCTGACCGGCAAATTCACCCGCCAACTTTTCAACTACAGGCGCTATTATTCTGCAAGGACCACACCACGGTGCCCAAAAATCCACCAAAACAGGGACAGGAGAGTTTATCACTTCACTTTCCCAGTTGGCATCTGTTAGCTCGATAACATTATTTGCCATCTTGAACCTCCTTAAACAATAAATTATAAACTTCTATAGCTCTTTTGTCTTTGATATAATAACATATTATAGACCCTTCTCTTTTCCATCCCACTATGCCTTTTGACCGTAGTATAGCCAAATGCTGAGATATGTTTGGTTGCGGAATACCCAAAACATCTCCCAAGTTTTTCACGCATTGTTTATGCTCAATTAGAAGCTCTACTATTTTTAATCTAACTGGATGTCCTAACGCTTTTAAAAATTCGGCTATATCTACTAATGTTTCTTCTTTGTCCACTTCTATGTTCATAATGAAAATATTATAAACTAATTTTTTTATATTATGCGTTTTTTTAAAAGCTTTTAAAAATAAAGGGCGCAAGGCCCTTAATTGGGAATGGACAAAGAGCGCTTTAAAAACTATATTGGGCATTTATATAAAACGTACGACCTGGTTCTGGTAATTTTATGCCCTGGTTGAAGGGATTTGAATAATAGTCGTTATAGCTATAATACTCTTGGTTTAGAGCGTTGTCTACTCCTACTGTAAAGCTTATATGTTGTAGATTGATACCACCGTATAAGTTTACCAGTCCGTATCCTGGTATTTTTTGCTCGTGTAAATCTCTGTTTACGTTGTTTTGAGTGCTTGCCAATATAACCTCTACCGCACCAAAATATTTTTTGCTATCGTATTTAACAGAAAGCACTTCCCTTAAAGGTGGTATGTCTGGAAGGTTTGGGCTTGTGATGTGTTTGTTGGTGTCTGTGATCTGATAGCCTCTTACGTAAGAGGTCTCTGAATTTAATTTTATATTGTCTGTTATGCGGTATGTGGCCATTAGGTTGACGCCGTTCATAAAAGCTGTGGTGTTCCAGTATTCGTTTATTGTGTTTTTGCCAGACTTGAACTGAGTGATGGTTATATAGTCTTTTATATATCTATAGTAGGTATCTAAGTTTATATTAAAAGCCTTATACTGGGAGTTAAAACCTATATCAACCTCGTTGTTTTGGGCAGGTTTTAGATTTGGATTTCCTATCCAGTAACTTTTATTCGTCATATTTATTAGATATATGTATCTTTCTTCTGGGTCTGGTGTTCTTACCGTATGACCAAAACCTATATAAAAAGTGTTGTTTTCGTTGATTTCTTTTTCTAATTTAATATAACCACTTATATATGTATCTGTTTTCTTATCTGGGTTTGTTGTATAAAGACTTTTATAAGTATAAGTTGACATGTGTGATAAGTCTTTTGCTGTTAGGGAATTATCTGGTGATGTTGTAGTATTGTCTAGTCTTAATCCAAATTTTAGCTTTAGACTTTTAGAAAATGAAAAATCTCTTTTGGCAAAAGCTCCAACGTTTGTTATAAACACATCTGGTATTATGTAGGGTGGAGTCATGCGCATGGGTGTTTGATTTGTTGCGTACCAATTTCTTCGATAAAAATCTATTCCAAATGTGGTATTTAAAATATTTGCCGATATAGATGATCCATAGGTTTTTGTCCTGGCGTAGGTGGCCATGTACATCCTTGCTTGTCTGAATTGGTTTGTCATAAGATGATAAACATCCGTATAATAAGCCCTAAATCTAAGGTTTTCTAAATCCTTTGAAATATTGTCTTTATCTATATGAAAATTTACTATGTTTGACCTATCGTATATAGCATCCATACTAAGAAAAGGGTATAAAACGTTGTTGGCGCTTTGTTTTATATAAGAAAGTCCTATGTCTGTGTTGGTGGTGGGTGTGAAGCCAAACTTTGCCATGTAAGAGTTTATGTTAAAATCGTGGGTTGGTGTTGATTTATATTCGTTTGGTACATAATTTGTTATTTTAACACCGTGGGCATCTTTGTAAGGCTCTGCGGTTTTAAAAGAGTATCCTGCTACAAAGTAAAATTTACCGTTGTTGTAAGAGGCTTCTACGTTTGGATTTAAAAATCCGTAAGAATTTGCGTTAAAAGATAGGTTAGAATGCACACCCAATTTTGGATATATAGTTTTAACATCTATTAACCCGCCCATAGAACCTTGATGCGTTATGTTGTAAGGACCGTAAACGATTTTTACGCCTTGTATAAAGTTTAAAGGTATGTGAAAAGCTGGCACATCCATCCTAGCTGGACAAGCTCCGTATAGCCTAGCGCCGTCTATTAGTATGTTTATATTGTCTCTGTTTAATCCGTTTAACACTATGTCATTTGCTATTACACCTTTTGAGTAGTTAAATATACCAGGTTCGTTGTTAAGGGCTTGTGCTAAATCAACGCTATTTTTTCTATTTAGACTTTTAACGCTTTTGAAAGCCTCAAAACCATTTGGATGACCAAAAACTTCCATAGGCTTTAATAAGTATACGCTTGATAAGTCTTCTGCCATTCCAACATAGGAGAATACACAAAGAAGCAACAATGTCCTCTTTAACATTTCCTATCCTCCTTTATAAAATATATACCAAATTATAACATTATTTTTTGTGAAATTCAAGTATAATTTTATGAAAACTTAACCACATATTTCTTAAAAATGGCTATAGGAATATTCATGTTATACTTTTATTGATGAGAAAAACTTTTAAAATAGTTTATGAGAAGCATAGAAGAGATTAAAAAGCATTATAGCTGGAGCAAGGAAGACGAGAAACATCTTAAAGAGATGAAGGATATAGCAATTAAACATAAAGATGATTTTGTAAACAAGCTTTACGAGTATTTTAATATATTTGAAGACAAGGACAGGTATTTAAAAGATGAAAAAATAAAAGAAAGGCATAAAGCCCATTTACAAGCTTGGTTTTTGGAGCTTTTTGAAGGAAACATCGACCATCTTTATATTTCAAAAATTCAGCGTATAGGCATGAGGCATGTTCAGATAGGTCTACCGCCTCATTACTTAAACTCTTCGATGAATTTTGTTAGAGAGTTCATAGAAACACTAGTTATAGAAAAAACAGCAGATGCAGACGAAAAGATAAAGATTTTAAAGTCTATAGATAAAATCCTTGATATAAACCTTGATGTTATCACAGAAGCTTATAGAGAAGAAGAATTTAAAACATATTTAGGTACTTCTAAAATCCAAAAAATATTCATAGAAGCCATTCAAGGAGTTTCAAGGTCAATAGACCTTTTTATAGTTACCATAATGAGCTTTTTAGCTATAGTGGGTGGTGGATGGATACTGTACGAATTGGTAAATTTGGTGCTTGGTAGATTGTCTCCTGAGTCTACCGCCCTTGAGATACTTGGTTCTACGCTTATTTTGTATGCAATATCTGAGCTTTTAAACGAAGAGCTAAAGCATTTAAAAGGGGCTTCTTTATCTCTTAAGGTGTTTGCTGGCATAGCTTTAGCTGCCATTATAAGAAAAATACTTATAATATCTTTGTATCCAAAAAAGAGCATCGAGCTTTTAATACTTGGAATATTGATGCTTTTTGTAGGTATAGTGTATTTTATAATAAACAAGGTGGAGAAAAAATAGCATGGTAGAGTTTATAAACGCTTTGGGAGAAGCTCTATATATATTTCTTGTGGCTTTTGTTCACATTTTCAAAAATAGACCCAAAACAAAACATTTCATAGATAGGATGATTTACATAGGGGCTGATACGGTACCCGTTGTAGTCACAACTTCTTTATTTACTGGCGGGGTTTTGGCTTTGCAAACGTATTCTACCCTTCATAAGTTTAACTCAGAATACCTTATAGGTGCTTTGGTGGCTCTTTCAATGGGAAGAGAGCTTGGGCCTGTGCTCACATCTCTTATGGTAGTGGCAAGGGTCGGCTCTGCTATTACAGCTTCCATAGGCACTATGAAGGTTACCGAGCAAATAGACGCTCTTGAGACTTTGGCTATAAATCCTTATGCTTATATTACAAGCCCAATACTTTTTGCTTGCATGGTAGATTTACCACTTCTTACCATATTGTCGGATATATCCGGTATAATAGGCGGTTATCTTGTAAGCACCTTAATATTTCACATAAATGGGCATATGTACTGGGATAAAACAAAAGAGATTGTGGATTTTTACGATATATACGGCGGTCTTTATAAATCTTTTGTTTACGGTATTGTGATAGCCACTGTGAGCAACTACTTTGGTTTTAAGACAAGCGGTGGTAACCAAGGGGTTGGAAGAGCTACCACCTCTTCTGTGGTGGTATCCTCTATGCTAATTCTTATACTTGATTACTTTTTAACTGCTATTATATATACATGAAGTACTTTTTTATAAGTTTAGCGTTTTTGGCTTTTAGTATTGGAAGCTTTGGTGATAGCACCACCAAGAATAGTTCAAACATCACTCCCACTATATGGCATGGGCTTTATATTTACTATTACAATCAAGCTAAAGAACTTTCAAGGAAAGAACATAAGCCTGTGCTCCTGTATTTTTACGGAAACGACTGCACATACTGTGATCTTTTTGATCAGTATGTATTGCAAAAGCCTGATGTAGTGGAGTTTGTAAACAAGCATTTTATATTTTCTTCTGTAAATGTAGACGATGCTGGTGGCAATAAGTTTATAAGAAAATTTAGGCTTTTTGGAACGCCTGCCTTTGCTGTAATATATCCAAATGGGCATTTTAAGGTTTACCAAGGCTATAAAACAAAAGAGCAGTTTTTATATATACTAAGCAAGCTTGACAGATAGCTATGAGGATAGCCGTAGGGATGAGTGGCGGTGTTGATTCAAGTGTTGCCGCTTATCTTTTGAAAGAGCAAGGGCATGATGTAGTAGGCGTCACCCTACGATTTTACAAAGAAGAATGTCCTGAAAATGCAAGAGTGTGCTGCTCTCCGAAGGATGTGCAGGATGCTAGGATAATATGTGATATCCTTGGAATACCACATATAACCTTTGACTGGGAAAATCTTTTTAAAGAAAGGGTGATAGACTATTTTATCAAAAGCTACAAAACAGGTTTTACACCAAATCCTTGTGCTATATGCAATAAAGATGTAAAGACTGCGTTTTTGGGCTTTTATCTAAAACAAGCTGCTGATATAGATTTTTTAGCTACAGGGCATTATGTAATAAAAGAAGATGGTAAAATAAAAAGAGCTAAAGAAAAAGATCAGTCTTACTTTATGGCGCTTGTACCAAAACAAAGCTTAGAATATCTTATGTTTCCAATAGGTCATATGACAAAGCAAGAGACCAGAGAAATCGCTAAAAAAATAAACCTTCCAGTGGCAAACAAAGTAGACTCTCAGGATGTATGTTTCTTGAAAGGTATGAGTTTAGAAGATTACCTGTCTCAGTTCATAGAAATGCTGCCCGGAGATATAATCCACATAGAAACTAAAAAAGTTCTCGGAAAACACAAAGGTGTCCATAGGTATACGATAGGCCAAAGACATGGGCTTGGCATATCTTACCACGCACCTCTTTATGTGGTAGAGAAAGACGTAGAAAAAAATATAGTATATGTAGGTGAAAAAGAGCACCTTTTTAAAAACGTGATAACTTTAAAAGATTACAACAAAATAGAGGATTTTGAAAAAGACAATATGTATATTCAAATTAGGTACAACTCAAAACCAATACCTATAGAGCACGTTGAAGAATATGAAAACACTTTGAAGGTTTATTTGAAAGAGCCAGCCACTCAAGTGGCAAAAGGTCAAGTAGGGGCTATATATAACAACGATATTTTATTGGGAGGTGGTATCATATCTTAAAAAAGCTTTTGTTTTTGGCTTTTACGATGATGCTAAGCTCTTGCTCTTATATCGTGATAGTGCACGACCCGCTTAGCGCCAAAGAACATGTAGAACTTGGATATACATACGAAAAACAAAAAGATTACAAAGATGCTATATACCAATACAAAATGGCTATAAAAAAAGACGGCAACTACGACCTTGCTTACTTTGATTTGGGAAACGTTTTTTTCAAAGAAAAAAAATATAACGATGCTATAAAATATTACAAAAAAGCTATAAAGATAAATCCTAAAAATACCGATGCGTTAAACAATTTAGCCTATACCTACTATAAACTTGGGGATTTTAAAAAGGCAAAGTTTTATATACTAAAAGCCTTAAAACTTAAACCAGATAGTAAAATTTATCAAAGTACTTTAAAAGAGATAGAAAGCAAGCTATAATACTTTTTATGATTGTTGGTATAGTAATAATAGATTTTTATATACCAGATGCTCTTTCTTTGAAAGAAAAAAGACACTATGTAAGGTCTATAAAAGATAAGCTCGTTAGCAACTTTAAAATATCTGTATCTGAAGTGGATTTCCACGATTCTTGGCAACGCTCCAGAATAGGCGCTGCTGTGGTGGGAGTAGATAAAGAAGGGGTCAATCAGGTGCTAAATTCTATAGTAAAATTTAGTGAAAAGCAGTGGCCAGATATACTTTTTGATGTTAGCTTGGAGTTTTTAAACATCTAATCTTCTTCGTCTTCTTTTTTGGGACCAAATAGCTCAGATATGTCTTTTCTCCAAAACGGCACGTTTTCTATCCTCTTTTTAAGCCTGTTGAAAGCTTTTTCCTTTTCTTTTAATTTAAATTCTAAAGATATTTTGTCGTATTCTAATTGTTTTATTTGTTCGTATAAAGAGGCAATTTGTTTGTTTAACGATATTATTACATCGTTTGATTCTTTTAGTTTGTCTACCACTTCGTTGTATCTTTCAATAGATATACAATGAAAACCTTTCATTTCTTTGTTGTAAAAATCTTCAATAGCTTTTTCTACGACATCCGTGGAAGAAATACCCAGCTTTTCAGCCAAAGCTTCTATTTTCATAAGCGTCTTTGAGTTTAGTCTATAAGTTTTTGAAACCCTCACGTTTTTATTATAGCATATGTATTGAGTTTTTAAAACAGAATAAAGTATGGTATATTGGTATCTATGAAATTTTACGTAACAACGCCTATATACTATGTAAACGATGTGCCACATATAGGACATGCTTATACTACCATAGCAACAGATACCATAGCACGCTATAAAAGACAAAGAGGCTTTGACGTATTTTTTCTGACGGGTACCGATGAACACGGGCTAAAACTTCAAAAAGCCGCCGAAGAAAAAGGCATAAGTCCAAAAGAGCTTTGTGATAAAAACTTCCAAAATTTTAAAAACCTATGGGATTTTTTAGATATATCTTACGATCACATTATAAGGACCACTGATGACTATCACAAAGCTTATGTGCAAGAGATTATAACAAAAGTTTATGAAAACGGGGATATATACAAAGGTTATTACGAAGGATATTATTGTGTTGGATGCGAAGAGTTTAAACCAGAATCCGAGATAAAAGATTTTGATTATCACTGTCCTATACACAAGAAAAAGTGTGATTTTATAAAAGAGGAGACTTACTTTTTCAAGCTTTCAAAATACCAGGAAAAGCTTTTAAACTTATACGAGACAGATTTTATAAAACCAGACTACCGCAAAGAAGAGGTGGTATCTTTTGTAAAGCAAGGTTTAAAAGATTTGTCTGTTACAAGACCAAAAGAAAGGGTTTCTTGGGGTATAGAACTTCCTTTTGATAAAAACCATGTGGTATACGTATGGTTTGACGCTTTGTTTAACTATATATCCGCTTTAAAGTTTAAAAACAAGATGGAGTTTTGGCCAGCGGATTTTCATATAGTAGGAAAAGACATCTTGAGATTTCACGCTGTTTATTGGCCAGCATTTCTAATGTCTCTTGATATGGAGCTCCCAAAACATGTTTACGCTCACGGATGGTGGACTGTAGAAGGTCAAAAGATGTCAAAATCTTTGGGAAACGTCATAAATCCTTACGATGTGGTAAAAGAGTACGGCTTAGACGAGACGAGGTATTTTCTCTTAAGAGAAGTGGCTTTTGGTCAAGATGGGGATTTTTCTAAAGAAGCTGTTAAAAGACGCATAAACGGAGAACTAGCCAACGGCATTGGAAACCTTGTGAGTAGGGTCTTCGCTATGTGTATAAAATACAATATTGCTTCTAAAATCCAAATAAACGAAGATGATAGTTATAAAAATCTGGCAAAAGATGTTTTAGAGGCTTTTGATAAATATATGAATGAGCTTCAATTTCACAAAGCCTTAGAAGAGGTGATGAGGCTTGTGGATTTTCTAAACAAATATGTGGATGAGAAAGCGCCTTGGACTTTGGCTAAAAACAATGACCCTTCTTTAAAAGACGTGCTTCTTACCCTTGTAGATGGTATTCTTATCTCTTGTTGGATGTTAAATCCTTTTATGCCCCACAAAATGAAAGAAGTGTTTGACAGCGTTGGTGCAAATATAAACTCCGTAAAGTTTCCAACGCCTTACAGCATAGATTTTGAAGGTATTAAAAGTAAGATAAATTTATTTCCAAAGGTGGAGTAAAAAATAAAAAGCCAAATAAAGATTTTTAGGTTATATTATTAGTATGTTAACAGGAAGCATAACTGCTATAATAACACCCTTTAAAAACGGTGAAGTAGATTACGGAGCTTTTGAGAGGCTTATAGAGTTTCAAATAGCCAACGGCACAGATGGTATATTGGTTTGTGGGACTTCGGGCGAATCGCCTACTTTAAGCTACGAAGAACACGAATCTGTTATAGAGTTTGCCGTTAAAAGCGCAAAAAAACGTATACACATAATGGCTGGGACAGGTGCAAACTCCACCGAAGAAGCTCTTAGATTTACGACCTTTGCAAAAGCAGTAGGTGCAGACAGCGCTCTTTTGGTGGTACCTTATTACAACAAACCAACTCAAGAAGGACTTTATAGGCATTTTAGCAAAATAGCAAAAGAAGTAGATATAGATATATACATCTACAACATTCCTTCTAGGACAGGTATAGAAATATCCGTGGATACCCTTGAAAGGCTTGTAAAAGACCATCCAAATATAAAAGGCTCCAAGGAATCAACGCCAAACATGGATAGAATATCAGAGATTTTAAAAAGAATACCAAACTTTACCGTCTTTTCTGGTGATGATTCTCTGACACTTCCTATGATGAGCTTAGGCGCTAAGGGAGTGGTTTCTGTGGTAAGCAACGTGATGCCAAAAGAGATAAAAGAACTCACATCCTACACTTTGAAAGGTGATTTTGAAAAAGCAAGAAATATGCATTATTATCTTTTGGAAATGTTTAAAATTATGTTTATAGAGACAAATCCAATTCCTGTTAAAACCGCTTTATCGTTGATGGGTATGGTAAAAAAAGAGTTTAGGTTGCCCCTTTGTGAAATGCTTCCTCAAAACGAAGAAAAGTTAAAAGAAGTCCTTAAAAGATACAAGCTTATATGACCCTTGAGTTAAAAACGTTTTTAGCTTTTAGAATTATAGACAAAAACTTAGAACCTATAAAAAGACCAGCCCTTGTAAACCCAGATGATCTTCTTTTCATAGATGACCAAAAAGAAAAGCTCCTAAAAAATACCCACTGCTTTGTGAAGGGTTATATGGCAAACGATGCACTTTTGTGGGGAAGAAGAGGAAGCGGTAAATCAGC
>JAGDWZ010000024.1:70629-81598 GCA_023269915.1 Hydrogenobaculum sp.
GTTATATGGCAAACGATGCACTTTTGTGGGGAAGAAGAGGAAGCGGTAAATCAGCCCTTGTGAAGTCGATGCTTTATAAGTTTAAAGATGATGGACTTAGAATGATACAAGCTTACAAATCAAACCTTGAGGATTTGGCTTTTATATACGAGTATATATATGATAAGCCTTATAGGTTTATTTTGTTCTTTGATGACCTTGTTTTCAGTGAAAAAGACGAAAGATTTTCTTTGATGAAGGCTCTTTTGGAAGGAGATATAGAAGAGCGTCCTGATAACCTTATAGTATATGCTACTTCAAACAGAAGAGATTTAACTATAGAAAAAGTAGAAGATGAAAAGTTTCCAGAAGACAATCTAAACGATGCTTACGCTTTGGTGGATAGGTTTGGTTTAAGACTTGGTTTTTGGGGCTTTTCAAAAGAGCAGTATATAAACATAATAAAGCATTATGTTAAAAGCCTAAATATAACATGGAAGGAAGAATTTGAACAAGAAGCTGATAGATTTGCTTTAAATGCTGGTGGATATTCGGGTCGTAGTGCTAAACAATTTATAAAGTATCTAAGTGTAAATTTATGTTATAATAGTAGTCATGGCTGAAAAGATTGATATAAACCGCATTCAAAGGGACATGTTTATTGAGTATAAGGGCGAGCCTTATAGAGTAGTGGATTATGACCACGTAAAACCTGGTAAAGGTCAGGCTTTTGTTAGAGTAAAAGCTAAAAATATGAACACCGGCAACGCCATTGAAATCACTTACAAGTCCTCCGATAGCATCGAGCTTGCAGATTTTGAACAAGTGTTTGCAGAGTTTTCCTATAAGGACTCAGACGAATATCACTTTTTAACTCAAAATACCCACGAAATGATAAGCATAAACGCCGACGACATAAAGGAAGAGGCTAAGTTTTTAAAAGAAGGCATGACTGTAGTGGTGTTTATCTACAAAAATAAACCAATAGGCATAGAGCTTCCAAAAGCTGTAGAATTAGAGGTCATAGAAACAGAGCCGGGTTTTAAAGGAGATACGGCGGCTGGTGGTTCAAAGCCTGCAAAACTTGAAACTGGTGCTGTTATCCAAGTGCCGTTTTTTATAAACGAAGGTGATATCGTAAAAGTAGATACAAGGACAGGTCAATATCTTGAAAGATTGGACAGAGCCCAGAAAAAGTGATATGGATTTAGAACCCATACTTGCCCTTATAAAAGCTTTAGATAATTCTAGCTTGCAAAAATTAAAATTAACTTCTGGAGATTTTACCTTAGAATTAGAAAAAGGGCAAACGTATATCCCAGAAAATATTTCAGAAGAAATAAGAAAAATAGATTTGTCAAGACAAAAGCCAGAATCCTCTATCAAAGAGGAAACACCTTCAAAACCAAACTATCATGTTATAAAAAGTCCATTGGTGGGAACATTTTACAGAGCCCCATCTCCAGACGCACCACCTTTTGTGGAAGTGGGTGATATTGTATCGCCTGGACAGACTCTTTGTATAATAGAAGCTCTTAAAGTTATGAATGAAATAGAAAGCGATATAAAAGGCAGGATAGAAAGTATATTAGTAGAAAACGGTGAAGTGGTAGAATACGGCCAGCCTCTTTTTGAGATATCACCTCTTTGATGATTTTAGAAAACGATATAATTATAATAAGATACAGCGATAAAGTATATATAAAAAGAGCTAAAAAGGGTGAAAGCCTCAACGTAAAATCTCATATATTAAAATATGACGATATAATTGGTAAGGAAGAAGGTATCTTTATAAATGGATTTTTCGTTGCAAAGCCAACGCTTGAAGAGATAGTAAAGTATGGATTTAAAAGGGAAACTCAGATAGTTTATCCAAAAGATGCTTTTTATACAGCTTTTAAGCTAAATGTACCGTTTTGTAAAAATATATTGGAATTTGGTACGGGAAGCGCCGTGATGAGTGCCGTTATGCTAAGTGTTATGAAAGAAGACGCTACTCTTTACACTCACGAAGAAAATCAAAGAGCTTACGATAACGCTGTTAAAAACCTAAAAACCTTTGGATTTTTGGATGATAGAGTAAAATCTATCCTATCAAACTATCAAGATGTATCTTATAAAAATGCTTTCTTTGATTGTGCTTTTATAGATACAAAAGAACCATGGAACTATGTTGATAAGCTTCACAAAGAGCTTAAATCTGGCGCAAACATATCTTTTTTGGTGCCCACTTACAACCAGGTTTCTAAGCTTTTAGAAACGCTAAAAGATAAATTTTTTGTTTATGAAATATCTGAAACACTTCTTAGGAAGCTAAAACCAAACCCTGAAAGATTGAGACCAGAGGATATAATGCCAGCCCATACGGCAATATTGATATTTGCTAGAAATATATATCATTGTTGTTAATGTTTACTTATGCTAAAATTTAGTCATGCCAAGAAGAACAAGAAATAGAATTTTACACGAGGCTCTCAAAATATTTTCTAGCAAAGGTATAAGAGAAACTACCATAAAAGATATAGCAAGAGCCGTGGGCATAACAGAGGGAGCTATATATAGACACTTCGATAGCAAAGAGCAAATAGTAAGGTCTCTTTTCCTAAATAGTTCCCAAGACTTTTACAATCATTTAAACAGCGCTTTATCAAAAGCCCAAAACTTTGAAGAAGCTTTGAAGAATCTTACAGAAGCTTTTTTGAATTACGCTTTTACCAACCCAGAAGCTTTTAAATTTATAAACTTGTTTCACTATTTTAAGATAGACTACGAGTTAAAATTAAAAGACGGTAAAATGCCCAAAGATGTTGTATATGAATTTTTCAAGAATCACGAAGAGATAAATATACAGCCTCAATACGCTACCGCACTTTTTATAGGTACTTTAGAACGTATATTTTTGTTCTACGAAATGGGTTTTATAGACGATATAGAAGAAGATATACAAGAAAAAGCTTACAAGCTTTTGTTAAATATTTTTAAAACTGACAAAAAGGAGCTTAAATGAGCATAGAAAAGATAGAGTTTTTATTTTTCCAAGGTTGTCCAAACTCCACACCCACTTACAACAACCTTGTGGAGGCTTTAAAGGAACTAAACCTAAATATACCAATAAATAGCATAGATGTAAAGGATTTGGAAACTGCTCAAAAAGTGAGATTTATGGGTTCACCATCTATATACGTCAATGGTATAGATATCTACACAGGCAAATCTCCAGACCAGATATCTTACTCTTGTAGGACTTTTAATATAGATGGTAACATCACTGGTGTATTGTCAAAAGAGTTTATAAAAGAAAAGTTAAAAAGTTTTTTATAACTCACAGATATTTTATTTAGGGGATATAGATTATAATAAAGAGGAGGTTAGTTTATGAGCTTTTTAGAAAATTTAATGACTCAAATTAAAGGTGCTTTAAACGACGCTCTTGATAGAGCTTCTGAACCAGGAAGAACCGCAAGGCAAGTGATAAGAGATTTAGAAGAGCAAATAGAAAAAGCCAACGCCAGCATGGTAAACGTAATGGCCGAATACGAGCTTTTAAAGCAAAAAAAAGCACAATTTGAAGAAGAGGCTAACGATTGGCATGAAAAAGCCAAAAAAGCTCTTCAAGCGGGTAGGGAAGATTTGGCAAAAAAAGCTTTAGAACAAGAAGAAGAGGCTAAAAAGCAAGCAGATGTTTATCAAAAGCAGATTGAGGCTTTAGAGCCTTCTATAAACGAGCTAAAAGCCAAAATACAAGAGCTAAAAAACAAAAAGCAGGAGTTAGAATCAAAAGCAGATATACTTGGCACCAGATACGAAGTTGCAAAAGCTCAAGAAAAAGCTGCAGAGATAACCACTGGCATAGGAGACTCTCACGCAAAAGAAAAGCTTGACTCCGTTGAAGAAAAGGTCCTAAAAGAAGAAGCAAGAGCTAAGGCTATGAAAAACTTAGAAGATGAACAAACTGGAGCAGATATAGAAAAAGAATTTGAATCTCTCGAAAAATCAAGTACCGTCGATGATAAGCTCGAAGCTCTTAAAAAAGAGATGGGGTTAAAATGATAAATCAGATTATCATTTTGGCGGTTGTTTTAGCAATAGGTATAATCATATTAAAAATAATGGGATTTATTATGTTTGGGGCATTTTTATTTGCGGTGTTTTTTGCTTTTAACATAGGTAGGAAAAGATTTAATTTATGAAAAAGATTATCTTATTTTTACTTTTTATCTTTAGTGTGGCGTTAGCTATTCCAACACCTTCTGATATAGCTAAAGAAGTTCAAGCAGGGCACTATCACAAAGCCGAGATGCTTTTAAAAGAGGTGTTGCAAAAAGACCCAAACTCTGCCAAAGCTCATTATATGTTATCTCAAGTTTATTACCTTGAAGGCAAAGATCAAAAAGCTCTGCAAGAGCTAAACTTGGCTAAAAAGCTTGATCCTTCAGAGTCCTTTGCCCATAAAGGATATTTAAAAAACTATGAGAGGAATTTACAAAAATCCATTAAAGTTAAAAAGGGTACATTTGGAGGTGCTATGATATTTTTCTTGATAGGAGCTTTGCTTATAGCGGGAGCGGTGTTTTTGTATATATCAAACAAGCTTACTACAAAAAATAAAGAAGACATAAAAACGAAGCTCATGCAAGAACTAACTTTATATCTTGAGAATATTGAAAAGGTTAAAACGAAGCTTTCTATTGATTTAGTCTCTCTCAAAGACGATGACCCAGCTAAAAAAGACCTTTCAAATAGACTAAACGAATTGGATGAGATAAGGCAAAATATGATAGATTTACTTCAAAAGCTAAAAAACAACAACGTAGCCGACATACAAGGAGCGTATGTTTATTTTGAAAATCTAAAAGATAAACTAAAAGAAGTGGCTACAGGCGTTAAAAATACTTACGAGACCCACGATGATTTAAAAAATCTACAAAACATAAACACTCAACCAAACTACCCAAATCAAACGCCTATAAATCCAGGCATGATGGGTGGCGGAATGTCTTTCATGGATTTACTTGGTATGATGGCTATGGGTTCTTTGATGGGGTCTATATTTAGCGGAGGTTTTGGCGGAGGCTTTGGTATGGGACCTACTATCGTAGAGAACAACTATTACAACGAACCGCCTATAGATAACACCCAAGATATAATAAATCAAGACACGGATAACAATATAGATTTTGCTGGTGGAGACGATTGGGGTAATGATATAGACACAAGTCAAGACGATTCTTGGAGTTAATTATGGAAAATTTCATATACTACAATACAAATGCAGATTTTGATATAGTGGCTATAAACATATTTTTAAAAGGCGGGGCTTTGGATGAGCCAAAAAAAGGTACTACCAATCTTTTAACATCTTTGCTTGGCAAGAAAACTTCTTCTAAAACCTCTAATGAGATAAACGAAGTGTTTGAATCTGTAGGGGGCTTTTTAAGGTTTAGAACGTCTTCAGATTTTATTACAATATCAATAGCCACTAAAAAATCTAAGTTAAAAGCATCTGTAGATACTTTAAAAGAGGTTCTTACGGATAGCATCTTTGAAGAAGAAGCTTTTGAGATAGAAAAACAAAACGTTTTATCTACTATAAAATCAAGGAAAGAAAGGCCCTTTGATTTTGCGTTTGACAGTTTGAGAAAAATACTGTATAAAGATACACCTTATGAAATATCAAGTTTAGGGGCTGAGGATAGCGTAAACTCTATAACGATTGATGATATAAGAGAAAGGTACGAAGATATTCTTAACAACAACTGTATTATAAGCGTTGTAGCAGACAACTTGGAAGATAGTGATATAGAAACTATTAAAAGCCTTTCTTCTCTTTTTTATAAAAGCCCACAAACAAAAGAGATAAGTTTTTGTAAGAATATAGAGAGCGATGAGATACTTGAAATACAAAGAGGCGGTGCTCAAGCTAGTATAATGTGTGGATACGATGCACCGTCTTCTTTGGATAAGAACGATTATTTTGCTTTTAAGGTGTTAAATGCAATGCTTGGAAACGGTATGAGCTCTATTCTTTTTAAAACCCTAAGAGAAGAAAAGGGCTATGCCTATGCGGTGAGTAGCTCTGTTTCTACTAATCTTTATTGTTCTAAAATGATAGCTTATGTAGGGACCTCTATAGAAAAAGCCCAAAACGCTTTGGAAGATTTAAATGCTATTATAAAAAATCTTCAAATAGAAGACGATGACATAGAACTTGCCAAACAAAAGCTAATTGGGAACTTTTCTTTAGAGCATCAGACAAGGTTTAGCAAATCTTATACTATGGGATATTACGAGCTTATCGGACTTGGCAAAGATACGTTTTTTGAGTATGAAAACATGATCAAATCAATTACAAAAACCGATATAGAAAATGTTTATAAAAAGTATATAAACAGTTATAAATGTGTGGTAGTTAAATAGCCCAATGAAAAAAGATTCAAGGATATATAAGTACATCAAATCTCTTATTACCAACAAAAAATACCTTACCACAGAAGATATTATGCTTATGTTAGAGAAGTATTACAAACTTCCTATTAAAACCCCTGGAGTGTTTTATAGATATAAAAAATTGATTAAGGACATAAGACAAGAGGTTTACAAAGAAAGAAGGAAGAATAAAATTAAAGATAGCAAAAACAATAGGAGTAAGGAAGATGAAGGAATATGATTTGGTTATATTTGGAGCAGGGTCTGGTGGCTATGAGGCTATGCTCCACGCTAAAAGATACGGCATGCACGTAGCTATGATAGACATATCCGAGAAAACTATAGGCGGAAACTGTCTAAATAGAGGTTGCATACCATCTAAATACATGAGATTTGGTGCTAAACTCATGGAGCATCTTTCAAGGGGCATAAAATACGGCATAAAAATAAACAGCCAAGATATAGACTGGCTTGCTTTTAAAGAAAATAGAGACAACGCTGTTTCTGATATAAGAGAGAGTTTTAAAGCTTATGCTAAAAGCTTAAAAGTGGACATATACTACGGAAAAGGTAGATTTAAAGACAACAACACCATAGAAACCACCAAAGGAGATGTTGTAAAAGGCAAATACATACTTCTTTCTACTGGTTCTTCGGTGGTTAGCATACTTAATTACGATAAAACGAGGTTCAAAATATACAATACCGATACCATATGGGGTATCACCGAAAGGCCTAAATCCGTCTTAATAGTAGGCGCTGGTGTGGTGGGCGTAGAATTTGCTTATATTTTTAAAATGTACGATATAGATGTTTATTTGGTGGATATCTCAAGGAGAATAATACCATCAGAATCAGAGGATAGCGCTTCTTATCTTAGCAAAAAGCTTAAAAGCTTAGGAGTAAAGATATTTACTTCAAACACCATTGTAAATTTAGAAGAAGAAAACGGCAAACGAAAAGCCATTTTAAAAGACGGCACCACCATAGAATACGATATCATTTTAGAGGCTGTCGGAAGAGCTCCAAACACAAAAGACATAGGTATTGAAAATACAGACATAGCTCTTACCGAAAAGGGCTTTGTAAAAATAGATGAATACGCAAAAACATCAGTAGACCACATATACGCTTGTGGAGACATCACGTCTTCTTTGATGCTTGCTCATAAATCTATGTATGAGGGAAGAACAGCGGTAGCTCACATAAACAACGATGCAGAAAAACTTGACTATAGGTTGGTGCCAAAGATTATATACTCTGCACATGAGATAGCCTCTTTTGGTATCAATATAGACCAAGCGGAAGATATGGAACTTGATTATGAAGTAGGAACTGCTACTTTCGTAAAAAATCCAAAAGCTATAATAGACGATGAACCAGAAGGGTATGCAAAGGTTATATACGATGCCAACACCAAAGAAATACTTGGAGCAGAGATACTAGGACCAGAAGCCGGAGAACTTATCCATCAAATCGTTCATGTAGTAAAAGCTGGTAAAGATGTAGAGTTTTTATCAAGGTGTATGTATACACATCCTTCTTTATCTGAAACTGTTATAATGTCTGTTCAGAAAAAACTTCATTGAGGCTTTTAATATGGAGAACCTTTTAGAAAAAGCTTCCATACTCCAAGAGGCACTTCCATTTATAAGAGATTTTTACGGCAAGATTTTTGTTGTAAAATATGGTGGTGCTGCAATGGAAGAAGAGGAGCTAAAACATTCTTTTGCAAAAGATATAGCTCTTCTAAGATATGTAGGCATAAAGGTGGTGTTGGTGCACGGTGGCGGTAAAGATATCACCAATATGTTAAATAGATTAAACATACAAACAGAGTTTATAAACGGTATAAGAAAAACCGATAAAGAGTCTTTAGATGTGGCTAGGATGGTGCTTATAGGTAAGCTAAACAAAGATATAGTAGCTATGTTAAACAAAGAGATGTCAAATATGCACGGGGCTATCGGACTTTCTGGCGTGGATGGAAACTTACTCGTATGTACAAAGTATTATCAAGACAACGAAGATATAGGCTTTGTGGGAAAAGTAAAAGCTGTAAACACCAAGCTAATAAGAGAACTAATACAAAGCGATTACACTCCAGTGATAGCACCCATTGGTATAGAACCAGAAACCAACCAAATGTACAATATAAACGCAGATATGGCAGCTACCGAGATAGCTTGTGAGCTTGGAGCAGAAAAACTTATCTTTCTTACAGACACAGACGGCATTCTCGATAAAAACGGTAAGACCATATCTTCTATACAAAAAAACCAATACAAAGAACTTATAGAAGATGGTACCATTACAAAAGGTATGATACCAAAGATTACATCGGCGGTGGACGCCATATTAAGAGGTGTTAGAAAAGTGCATATAATAAATGGTAAAATAAAACATTCAATCCTTATAGAAGTCTTTACAAAAGAGGGCATAGGCACAGAGATATCTTTATGAAGGTTATATCCTTTGTAGGATATCACAACAGCGGCAAGACTACTCTTATAGAATATCTCATAGAAAATCTTGGAAAAACCTATAAAATAGCATATTTAAAACATGACCCCAAGGGGCACGCAGTTTTTGATAAAGAAAACTCTGACAGCGCCAGAATACTTTCTTTAAACCATCAAAGCGCTATTTTGTCAAAAGATACCTTTGTTTTGTATCAAAAGCCAAAAACTGTCGATGAAGCTATAGCTTTTTTTAAAGATTACGATTTAATAATACTAGAAGGTTTTAAGTATATGGCTTTTCCAAAGATAAAAATAGGCAACATAGATGAGCCTTTGGAAAATATAATATACGATTACGACGGTGATAAAGAAGCTCTGAAAAGGTTTGTGGAAGGGTATATAAATGGAATTTAAGCTTCCAGAAGACCATCCTTTTAGTCTTTTGATACCCCTTGTGGAAGAAGGTAAAATCGACCCGTGGAGCATAGATATAGCAAGTTTGGCCCAGCTTTATATAGAGCAAATAAGAAATATGGAGCTTCTTGATATGAGGATACCAGCTAACGCTCTTTCTGCGGCCACGTTTTTATTTAAAAAAAAGCTTGAAATCCTTTTTCCAAAACCAAAGATACATCGTCAAAGAATTACGTTAAAAGAACTTGTCCAGATGTACGATGAATCTCAAGAACAACCTTCTGAGCCCATTCAAGAACAACCCTCTGATGTAAAAGCTCTAAGAGAAAGAAGAAAATATACGCTCACAAAGGAAAGGAAATACAGTTTTACCAAAAAACGTAAAATCCCGCTTCATAAATCTATCCTAAAAGATGTGATAGAGCATATTAAAACCACCGTTGAGCAAAAACCAAAGTTTTATTTTTCTGAAATCATGGAAAAAGACAAAGCTACGGTCCAATTCACAGCCCTTATGTTTATACAATACGACAAATATGCAAATATCTATCAAAAAGAACACTATGGGGATATAGTAATAGAAAGACTATGAACCTAAATATCTATAAGGCTTAGCACTTGATTTAAATCTGGTGGTACTTCTGTAGGGGTTTGAGCTGATTTCATAGCGGTATCTGGGTCTTTTAGACCAGAACCAGTTAAAGTGCATACCACCACATCGCCTTCTTTGAAAATGCCTTCTTTAGCGCTTTTGATAAAACCAGCTACAGAAGCTGCCGATGCTGGCTCACAAAATATGCCTTCACAAGAAGCTACAAGGTTGTAAGCGTAGAGTATCTCATCGTCTGTGACAGCGTCAATTTTACCGTTTGATTCTTTGGCAGCTTGGATTGCGTTTCTCCAGCTGTAAGGGTTACCTATTTTTATAGCTGTTGCTATGGTTTGAGGGTTTTTTATAGGATAGCCTTTTACTATAGGGGCTGAGCCTTCTGCTTGATATCCCATCATAATTGGCAATTTTTTTGATTTTCCTAGAGCATGGTATTCTTTGTAGCCTTTCCAATAGGCTGTTATGTTGCCAGCGTTGCCTACTGGTATAAAATGATAGGTTGGAGCATCGCCTAAAGCGTCTATTATCTCAAAAGCAGCGGTTTTTTGACCTTCTATCCTGTATGGGTTTACAGAGTTTACAACCTCTACTGGCAAAATTTCACCTATCTTTCTTACTATAAAAAGGGCATCGTCAAAATTTCCAAGAAGAGCTATAACCTTAGCACCATATATAATAGCTTGAGATAATTTACCAAGAGCTACAGCGCCTTTTGGAAGTATTACAAAAGCTTTCATACCAGCTCTTGCGGCGTAAGCGGCGGCTGAGGCTGATGTATTTCCAGTGGATGCACATATCACAGCTCTTTTACCAGATTCAGCCGCTTTTGATATGGCCATTGTCATACCTCTGTCCTTGAAAGAACCAGTAGGGTTTAAACCCTCAAACTTAAAATAAAGCTCCACCCCTACTTTTAACATATCTGGTATTCTTTGAGCTTTTATAAGAGGAGTGTTGCCTTCGTATAGCGTGATAATAGGCGTTTTCTCAGAAACTGGCAGATATTCTTTGTATTGATGTATTAATCCTTTCCAATATCCCATATCTAAATATTTTACCACACCCTTTATGTTTTAGA
>JAGDWZ010000024.1:81698-90902 GCA_023269915.1 Hydrogenobaculum sp.
GAAAAACTTTCAAACAAAGAAAAAGCCTCTTTCAAAATGCCGTTGTAAAGCCCACGCCAGCCAGCATGGATAGCCCCTACATAGTTTTTAGATTTTAAAAGTATAGGTACGCAGTCAGCGGTTTTGATACCTATTTTAAAGCCGGTTTTATCAGTGATTACACCGTCAGCTTCTATTTTCTTATCATAGCTATCCACATAGACCACGATGTTTGAATGTATTTGTTTTGGTAAAAATACGTCTTTTTCTTCTTTTGTTATACCTATTTTAAAATCTTTAAACACTCCATAAAAAAGCATCTAAACAAAGGCTTCTTCAAACAATACACCTTGATGGTCTAAGTTAGAAGCACAACACCCACCGCAAGAAGCACATTTTTTCACAGCTATTTCGTATCCTTCTGGAAGCAAATCCATAATATTTACATTTAATTTTTCTTCTTCGGAAGATAAAAAAACAACGTTTGTGATAGGGTCTATATGAGAAATTGTGTATTCTTTGTTGTTAAAGCCTATGGTTGTCCCTGTAGGCGGCAATATATATTTGATGACATAGTTTATTTTTTCAAAGGACATGCAACATACTAGCTTACCGCAAGGACCCGTAAATTTTGAAGGAGACATAGGTAGATTTTGCATCTCCATATCTTTTAAGTTTACAGACTCAAACGTATCTATAAAGTTTGAGCAACATGTTTTGAGGCCACACATACCAACAGCACCTAATATCTGAACAGCATCTCGGGTGCCTATTTGTCTCATCTCTATCCTTTTTTTGATAGCTTTTGCCAAGTCTTTGACTAGTTGCCTGAAATCTACCCTTGACTCTGCTGTATAGAAAAAGAAAGATTTAACATCATCTATTGGTGTATAAACCTTTATAAATTTAAGTGAGAGATTGTGTTGCTTGGAGAGCTCTTTTGCTATCTTCATATAACTTTGAGATACTTTTTTTAGGTGATACATGCGAGATATATCTTGTTTTGTGGCTTTTCTCATAAAGAAAGAAGGTTTTACATCGTATAGCTTATCTGAATACCCTACTACCTTAGCTATATCTACATAGTCGTCTTTGCTTATAATGACGAAAGTATCTTTTTGCAAAAGCTCATTTGTACCTTCCAAAAGGCCTATCTTGTTTGTGTCCATATATCTTATATATGTATATTTCATAAACCATCTCCTATCCTACGACATATTCTATCATAGCCATCCGGACAAAGACGCCGTTTTCAATCTGATTTGCTATCAAAGATTTCTCCTTGTACAACAAATCACCATCTATATCAATGTCCCTATTTACAGGGCCAGGATGCATCAAAAATCCCTTAATCTTATTATATCTCTCTTTTGTAATTCCATACATGTCAAAATAACTTTCTAAATTGTAGGTTTCTTTGTGCCTTTCTTTTTGGATTCTCAAGGCTATTACATGATGAGCCCACTCTATAGCCTCGTCTAAATTTGTAAAAACTTTATCCATAAAAGGATAGTCTTTTGGTATGAAGCTAGGATATCCACAAACACCTATATTTGCCCCTTCTAATTTAAAAAGATAAGCTCCGGATCTAAAGACTCTACTGTGGTATATGTCTCCTACGTAAAGTATGTTTTGGTTTTTTAATGTATGTGTTTTTTCTAAAAGCGTAAAAACATCCAAAAGTCCTTGGGAAGGGTGCTCGTGAGTGCTATCCCCAGCGTTTATAAGTCCTAACTTAAGCTCTAGCAATGCTTCATAATCAAACATAATATCCGACGTCCTAAAAATTACAACATCTATACCAATTTTCTTAAAAGATAAGAATGTATCAAACAGCGTTTCGCCTTTTACCGATGATGAGAAGTTTCCCTGTATGTAATAGGTTTCACAGCCTAAGTTTCTTGATGCTTTTTCAAAAGAAAGCCTTGTTCTTGTAGAGGGTTCTTCAAAAAAAAGAGCGCAAGATTTGTTTAAAGTGGGATATATATTTTTTTCTTTGAAAAACTTAGCCCTTTCTAAAATGTTTTTATAGTCATCTTTTATATTTTGGGCTTCTATTATATATTTCATGATAGGCTCATGATTAGCCTTTTTCTACCTCATAAGGCCAGTTTAATATACCACCTATTACGTTGTAAGCATCAAATCCAAGCTGTCTTAGAGCATAGGTAGCAAAAGCGCTTCTGTTTCCGCTTCTACACATTACAAGATATTTTTTGTTTTTGTCAAGCTCTTTAAATTTAAATCTAAGATCATCCACCGGTATCAAAACACTGTTTGGCACCCTTATTTGCCTATATTCTTGAGGTGTCCTTACATCTAAAAGCACGGCATTTTCTTCTGATTCTAAAATCTTCTTTGCTTCTTCGGGTGTTATCTCAGGTATGTTAAACATCTATATCAAACCTCCAATTTCAAATATTATAATATACTAAAAGCAAAAATAAATCAATCTGATAAATAAAATATTTTTAATCAATGTTGATAAATCTACCATTCTGCTGAACTAGGATATAATGAGTAAATATAAACTAATCTTTAATGAGTAAAGTAGGTAATAAAAATTATTAATTAATATCTATTATAAATTACAATTAAAGTAAATATATATTTACATGAAATATATGAATTTTATATTTTTTTTATAATTTAAGAGTAGAATGAAGTTACAGTGAACTTTAAAGGAGGTAGTTATGGATGGCAAGAAATTAGTAAGACGGATAGCTTACGGGGTCGTTGGAATTCTATCGTTGGCAGTATTTGCGCCTAAAACAAGCTTTGCAATACCATCTTTTGCAAGACAAACAGGACTTGCTTGCGATGTGTGTCATACAGTATTTCCACACCTTACTCCTTTTGGTAGAGAGTTTAAACTTCATGGCTATACCTATGATTATTCGGAGCTTATCAAAATGGTGAGACAAGCTGCCAAAAAAAGAGCCGCAGAAGAAGGTGGTATGCCAAACTTGATGATAAACAAGATACCTATGGTATCCGTTAGAATAGCCGGCGTGTGGGCAAACCAAGACGGCGGTTCCATGGTTGGTCATGGTAGAGTGACTGATGGTCAAGGTGCATTCTCTTATCCTGCCGGATATCCAACCAAAGATACGTTTAACCTTGTAAAAGGTGATTCTCTTTACATAGCTGGTGAGATCACACCTAATCTTGGTGCATGGGTAGAGATAGGTGGATGGAACGATAGTGGTGGTTCTGCATCTTTGGCAGGATACAATGTTATATTCAATGGCGGAGACCATACTATCGATAACAAAAACTTTACATATGGACTTAGCTTTGAAAACATGGTGGGTTTTGATGATGTAGGTCAAGCTGGTCCAGGCAACTGGGGCATGACTGATTTACAAAATCCATTATCCACCCATAATACATTGTTTGATCCATTTGGTGGTACACCGGTAGAAGGTGCAGAAGCTTACGCCATGCTTGGAGACTTTACAAATGGTGGTATATATGGCAATATTGGGTTGTATGCTCCATCAAATGGTAACGATGAAGGCACGCCACCAACGGCTAATGTAGGTAGTAATATTGCTGGAGGTGGCTCTTGGCACGGTGCTAAACATGCAGATGTTTACGCAAATGTAGAGTACTGGCTACCAGGATTTCACAATATATATTCAATGATAGGTGCTTTTGGATACTTTGGTCAAGAAAAAATGGAATCACCGGCTTCTCAGTATTATAGCGACAATGTGAATGATTACGGCTTGGAAGCACAAGCCCAGTATATAGGTGGTAAAAATCTCGTAGAATTTTTTGGAGAAGCTCAGAAACAACACGATAGTGAATTTTATGGTACAGATCAATGGACTGGCATATCATATTCTACTGGTACCTCAGTAAATAGAACTGGTATTGCATTCAAAGTAGATTATTATTACGAAAGGACATACGGTATATATGCAAAATACATGTACGCTCATTCTGGTAAAGTTCAAGATCTGGACTACTCTGGCTATATAATAGGCGTATCTTGGTATCCTTGGCAAAATGTCAATATAAAACTTGAACGCATGATGTGGTCTAAATACCATCCGGGACAAGCAAATCCAAAGTATGGTAGCCCAGGAAACAGACCATCCGCATCTGATTTTGATGTAACGGCTGTAAAAGTAATGTATCTATTCTAATATCTTTAAGGAGTCCTTTTTTGAGGGCTCTTTTGTCTTTTCATAGCTTTATCCTCCTTTGTAAAAGCCCTGTACCCATAGGGGCTTTTGCAGTTTTACCAAGAGTTATTATTTAATCTTCTCCCAAGCAAATCCTGCAATATCTTTACCATGTAGATTTCTTTATCTTCTGATAAATACTTTTTCTATCAATTATCTTATAGGAAAAATCATTTAAAAAAACTCTTTTTACCAAGGGAAGCTTGACGAAGTGTATCTAAAAATAGAGATTTACCAAAGCGTCTTTGGCTGAGATAGAAAGGAATATCTTTCCTTTTCAAGGCTTTTAACAAAGTATGTTTTGTCTATATAGTCATCGTTGCGTCTTATCTTCAAAAACTCTTATCTGTTGGCAAAAATATTCTAATTTACGTATTTTGTCGTAATTTTTGTTAGAGATGTTTTTATGAATGTATAAATATATTATTGATATTGTTATAAAACCCCCAAAAGGGGGTGCGTATAAATTTTTGGTTGTTATTTCAAAGACAGGATGAATCTAGCGAGCTCTTCAGCTTGAGCTTGAGTCACGTTTTGAGGTGGCATCGGTACTGACCCCCATATACCAGAATTTCCGTTTTTAATCATTTTTGCAAGGTATGGGACGTATTTTAAGTTGTGGTGATATTTGGCTGCTACATCTTTCCAAGCTGGTCCTACCACTTTGTGGTCAATAGCATGACATGCAAAACATCCTTTTTCTTGAGCCAACGCTTGAGGGCTTATCGCCATTGCGCTTACCTGAGCAAGCGTTACACCAGCAAAAACCAGCATCATCATTTTACGCCTTAGAAGACTTTTCATAGGCTTAACCTCCTTTACTAGATATATAAATTATTTTATACCAAAATCATGAAAAAATGATGAAAACTGTAAAAGTTATGTATGTAAATATTTACATATACAAAGCTATTTAGTGTGTCATATGTCATTTATAATTTAGTAAATTAAGATTTATAATATGTGAAGGAGGTTTTATTATGAAAAAAATATTAGCCTTATCTTCTATCATAGCCTTAGGGTTTTTGGTAAGCTCTTGTGCTGGTACAGACATGCAAGGGTTAGAATCAAGCGGATTGCTTTATCCTCATTCACATTCTAAATATATCATGGGAGCCCCAACAAAAGTCTACAACCCAAGTAAAAATAAAAATCAAGAAGCTTTAGCGTCTAAACCCACATCTGTAAACCCAAAGGCTATAAACAGCGCAAAAACAGCCTCCGCAAACAAAGAACAAGCACCTGTTCAGGTAAAAAGAGAAATCGCCATTATACATGCTCCATATAGAAGAGTATTTCAAGAGCTTATAAAATTTTGTTCTTTAAACAACTACCATATCCTAAAACAAAGCTATAAAGAGGGTTTTATAAGGTGTGATATTACCACCAACACAGCGCAGTTTTATGAAAATAAAACACCAAAAGAAGTATCAAAGTTTGTAGTCAATGCACCTTCTTTAGGCGGTCTAGCTGCTTGGACGCTCACTATGGATATGTTTGTAACGCCTGGGACAAACGATAAAACCATGATAGAGTTTGTGCCAAAGTATTACGCCGTTAGTATGAATTCTAAAGGCAAGCTTATCTTAATTTCAAACGGATATTTTGAAAATAGTGCTATAAGTTTTATAAACCATGATTTAAAAGAATTTCCTTAAGTTTTTAGCTTTTAAGATAAACAAGCTTAAATTGCATATTGTGCTATACTATTAACACCTTGGAAGCAAATCTTATTGTTGATGAGTCTAAGACTAAAAAAGATATATTAAAAGCAGTCCTTAATGTTGCTACACCGGTTATCATTTCAAATTTGCTTTATACCGTTGAAACGCTTGTGTCGCTTCTTTTGGTATCTCATCTTGGCAAAAGCGCCATAGCCGGCGTTGGTTATTCGATATCAATGATGTGGTTTGTATATTCTTTGATGGCTCTAACATACAACGGAACGTCTATTATGGTATCTCATCGGGTTGGAGCCGGCAAGCCGTTTTTTGACGTGTTTTTAAGCGGTATGGTTTTATCGCTTTTATTATCTATACCTATTGCCATGTTTGGTACAAAGCTAATACCAGAGCTTATGCTTTTATTTGGAGCCAAAAAAGACATAGCAAATATAGCAAAAGTATATCTAAAACCTATCTTTCTGGCAGCTTTTATACAGTTTGCTACAGAAGTGTTTTACGCTACATACAGCGGTATGGGTCAGACTAAATTTCCCTTTAAAGTGTCGGTGGTGATGAATATAACCAATATAATAAGCTCTTATGTGCTGATAAACGGTAAGCTCGGTTTTAAAGCTTTTGGTATAGAAGGAGCAGCTTTTGGTATTGTAATATCAGAAGTGGTCGGATTTTTAATTTATACTTACGTACTCTTTACTAGAAAACCCTTTGGTAATCCTTCTTTTAAAAGCCTAAAAACTATCTTAGAGATGTTAAAGCTTGGCATACCGGTAACGATAGATAGAGGCCTTACAAGTTTGTCTTTCAATCTTTTTGTGGGGTTTGTGGCAAGGTTTGGCAATACCATTTTAGCAGCTTATCAAATAGGGCTTAGGTTAGAAAGCATATCTTTTATGATAGGGTATGCTCTTAGCATATCTGCAAGTGTTTTAACGGGGCAAAACTTCGGTGCTGGCAATATAAAGGGGGCTTTTAGAGGAGCTAAGGTTATAGCAAATTTTAGTGCTTTGGCAATGAGCGTTGTAGGGCTTATAGTGATTGTTTTATCAAAGTATATGGCAATGATTTTTACAAGCGATAAAAATATAATATATTATGCCGAAATATACCTTGTGATGGTTGGTCTAACGCAAGCTTTTTTGTCTTATAGTTTTGTGCTTTCAGGAGCTATAAAAGGTTTTGGCAAGACTTATATACCTATGATTATAAACATACTGTCTTTTTGGATTTTTAGAATAATACCTATTTTTATTATGCTAAAATATATTTTTAATCCTTACATACCTTGGATATTTATGAGCGTTGAGACTGTAGCAAGGGCTATTTCTTTTTTAGTGATATTTAGATATTTGGAGAAAAACTATGGATATTAACGCTGAACTTGTAAAGCTAAGACAGACGTTGGAAGAGCAAAAGAAAGTTATAGAGCAAAAAGACCAAACTATAGATACCTTAGATAGAGAACTTGTCAAATGCAAGACCGAATATGAGCTTTTAGAAAAAAGAAACAAAGAAATAAGACAAGAGCTTGACAATATACTAAAGATAGTGGAAGATGTGAAAGCCATGATAGAATCCAAAGACCGATATATCAAGACCTTAGAGGAAGAAAGGAAAAGACTTACGATGCTAAATATAGGCTTATTTATAGCAACGCTTATTTTAATAGCCATTGTCATAGTCTTTTCTCTAAAATCATGAAAACGCTAATAGTGGTACCTGCTCGTTTAAAATCCACGAGATTAAAACATAAACCTTTGATAAATATATGCGATAAGCCTCTCATAAGATGGGTTGTTGAAAATCTAAAACAAACGGGTTTTGATATACTGCTAACCTCTGACAGCGAAGAAGTTTACAAAGAAGTCAAAGATTTAGATGTAGCTTTTGTGAAGACAAAAGAAGAACTTCCTTCTGGTAGTGACAGAGTATATGAAGCTTCAAAAGATTTTAATGTAGATTTTATTATAAATCATCAGGGGGATGAAGTGTTTTCATACAAAGAGGATATAGAAAACCTTGTTAAAAGCCTACAAAACTCCTATGTAGCAAGCTTATACACAAAACTTGACAAAGACTCGCCACACAATGTAAAAGTAGTCCTTGACAAAGATTCAAACGCCCTTTATTTTTCTCGGTCTTTAATACCTTACAAAAGAAACGACGTAGATTCCATATATCCTCTAAAACATATAGGTATTTACGCTTTTAGAAAAAGTATTTTGGAAACTTTTATAAAACTCCCTCAAAGCATTTTAGAACAATCAGAGGGCTTAGAACAGCTTAGACTTTTGGAAAGTGGCATATCTATAAAGATGGTTTATACAAAAAATTTTTATCACGGCATTGACGTGGAAGAGGATATAGAGCTTGTGAAGGAGATGCTATGCAAAACTATATAATATGGGGAAGAAACCCTGTGATGGAGGCTCTTTTATCTGGCCAATCCATGGAAAAAATACTAATAGCTCACGATTCAAAAGCCCCCAAAGAACTTTTAGAGCTTGCCAAAGAAAAAGGTATAAAAGTACAAATTGCACCAAGGCAAAAGTTAGAAGAGCTTTCAAACACAAAAAAGACCCAAGGTGTGGTAGCGATACTAAGCCCTATCACATATATAGATGAAGAGCAGCTTTTTAGAAAAACTATCAAAGAAAGAGGCTTTTTTGTAGTTTTAGACCACATTACAGACCCGCAAAACGTAGGTTCTATAGCGAGGAGCGTAGAAGTATTTGGAGGAATAGGACTTTTAATACCAAAAGATAGAAGTGCTCCTATAAATCCTACGGTGGTAAAATCTTCATCTGGTGCTATTTTCCATCTTAAAATCTCAAAAACTCCAAGCATAAGTAAAGCCTTAAGGCGTTTTAAAGAACTAGGTGGATGGGTATACAGCCTTGAAAAGGGCGGGAAAGATATAACAGAAGTAGATTTTGCATATCCTATGTGCATAGTGCTTGGTTCTGAAGGAGAAGGCGTATCGAAGAGCGTTTTGGATATTTCTGATTTAAAAGTATCAATACCTATGAAAGGTAAAGTGACATCGCTTAACGTTAGCGCTGCTGGGGCTATATGCTTATGGGAGGTTTATAAACATCAAGCAAATGAGGGTATATCAAAAAAGTAATATCCAAGGTAACTTCTTAAATAGCTTTCCAAAGCGCTTATAGGGGCTAAATTTTGAGGAGCTCTTTGCTCATACAAAGGGCTTGAGGCAAACTTTTGTAGAATAGCACAAACGGTGCTGGCCAAAGAAGATGCCTCTTTTATGTTCATGTTTGCAAGGGTTTCAATTCTAACAAGTCCTGTAATATCGTTGTTTAACGTCGTGTACCAAGTGTAGTAAAAGT